>CAIYTL010000215.1 GCA_903929105.1 uncultured Micrococcales bacterium
CTCATGGCACAATTTATACATACCGAGTATGCAAATAGCAAATTGAGAACCCGCACATGTTGAACTATGCCGAGCATTCCGGAAACCACGTTAAATAAAAAACCCACTCGTGGAAGAGTGGGTTTTCGTGGCTAGTGAGGGATTCGAACCCCCGAAGGCTGAGCCAGCCGAGTTACAGTCGGATCCCTTTGGCCGCTTGGGTAACTAGCCTTGAAGACTGTTATTCAACAATCAACTTTTCAAGAATACTAGAATCGCGCGATGTGCGCTAATCGTTGCCTAAATGTAAACCCTTTCGGTTGTGATTCATTGCCCTGTGGGCTAGATTTGTAAAAAGTTTCATTCAAAATGTAAAAACTTACAGGATTCCCCATGGCTGGCATTGAAGACGTTGCAAAACTTGCGGGCGTGAGCACCGCCACTGTGTCTCGCGCTCTGAGCGGCAAGAACAGTGTTTCGGCAAAAGCGAAGGCAAAAGTTGAGGCAGCTGCGCGTGAGTTGAACTACACCGCTTCTGCAAGTGCTTACACTTTGGCTACCGGGCGCAGTCGAAACATCGGTGTTGTCATGCCTTTTGTAGACCGGTGGTTTTTTTCGGTGATTCTTGAGGGCATTGAAACTGAGCTAATTGAGCACGGCTATGACCTCACTCTTTATAACTTGAGCGGTGGCGCCGATCAGCGCAGAAAAATCTTTTTTGAATTTTTGAATCGCAAACGCGTTGACGCCTTCATTACGGTCGCTGTCAAACCAAGCGAAGACGAATTGCAGCAGTTGGCAATCGCAGGCATTCCGATTTTGGGCCTCGGCGGGCCCATCTCCGGTGCGCGCACAGTTTCAGTTGATGAGATCGGCGCGGGTCGACTCGCCACCGAACACCTGATTTCACTTGGTCACACCAAAATCGGCAACATCTCGGGAACCCCAGCCAGCGAAATGGAATTTCACCAGCCAAACCTTCGTCGACAAGGCTACCTTGACGCGCTCAAGGCTTCGGGCCTCACCGCACATGACAGCTGGTTAGCCGAAGCTGACTTCACCATTGCTGGCGCCTACCACGCGACGAAACAGCTCTTGGGTGACCCACGCAATGCCCCGTCTGCGCTGTTTATCGCAAGTGACGAAATGGCATTTGGCGCAATCATGGCCGCGAAAGACCTTGGTCTTCGGGTTCCGCAAGACGTTTCGATTATTGGCATGGATGACCACGACATGTCGGAGTTTTTTGGATTAAGCACAATAAGCCAGAACGTTCGACAGCAGGGCTCAAATGCCGCCAAGACGGTAATCGATCTGGTCGAGAATCTAAAAGACGGTCAGCCGGTAAACGTTGAGCAAAACCGTGAATGGCCCGGCACTTTGATTGTGCGCTCGAGCACAGCACGCCCACCACGCAGCTAAACTAGGCGCATGGCTGATTCATCATTTGACATTGTTTCTAAAGTTGACAAACAAGAGGCTGAGAACGCCCTAAACCAGGCTGCTAAAGAAATTGAGCAGCGCTATGACTTTAAGGGCGTAGGCGCCTCTATCGAGTGGAGCGGCGAGAAGGTGCTTATGAAAGCATCGACTGACGACCGAGTCAAGGCTGTGCTTGAAGTTTTTGAGCAAAAGCTGGTCAAGCGCGGCATCTCAATTAAGAGCCTTGACGCTGGCGAGCCGTTCATCTCGGGCAAAGAGAGCCGCATCGAAGCCAAGCTAAAGCAGGGCATCGAGCAAGACGTAGCTAAGAAGATTTCAAAAATCATCAGAGATGAAGGCCCTAAGAGCATCAAGTCTCAGATTCAAGGCGACGAACTGCGCGTAACCAGCAAGAGTCGCGATGACCTTCAAGAAGTCATTGCGCTGCTTCGCGGTTCAAACCTTGAAATTGACTTGCAGTTTGTGAACTTTCGCTAAAGTCGCACAACTTCAAAAATCATTGCCTGTTCAGGTTGCAAAATTGGCGTGCGCAAACCTGCGCTCATTAGCCACGCGCCGCTAACCTCGACCCCGTCGACCCAGGTGGCGCTGTCAAACTTTTGCATTTTGCCTGGTGCTCCGGCCGGTTCAACCTGGTTGACGCGATAAGTTGCGTTGGCTTCAAGCCCGGCAAAGCGCATGGCGTTTGGCAGAATCTGCTTGGCGGTGCGAAGCTGCGCATAGGCAAAGATTGCTCGCGAACCGTCTTGAGCCACAACTCCGTGACTCCAAGCGTTCTCGTCAATGGCATCAACCCGAACCACTCGACCCGAGTGCAACAGATCGCGATTGGCTTTATAGAAGCTAATAAAACCTGCGAGCTGTTCGAGCTCTAGTTCGCTGGCCTCGGTTACATCCCATTCGATACCCGCGTGACCCCACATTGCTGTCGCCGCTCTAAACGAGATCGAGTGCGTGCGGCCGCTCGAGTGGGCTTTGGTTGGCCCAATGTGTGTGCCAAGCAGCTCAGGGGCAATCGCAATGCTGGTGTTTCGATAAATGCTTTGGCGCTCAAGAGCGTCGTTGTTGTCTGACGCCCAAAAACGATCTGCGTGGTCGATCATGCCCAAGTCGATGCGGCCACCACCCGATGCGCAAGACTCGATTTCGAGCCCAGGGTGACGGCGCTTGAGCTCATCGAATAAACGATAAATTGCCAAAGTTTGAGCTCGCACCGCGGCACGCTCAAAGTGACCAGGGTCGGTGATTGGTCGGTTGTGATCCCATTTGATGTAGGCAATGTCATATTCGCTCAGAATCGCGTCAACCTGGCCCAACACATGTTCATATGCGCCTGGGTGAGTTAGATCAAGCACTTGTTGCCAGCGCGCTTCAACGGGCGTGCGGCCGCCAGCCTGCATGATCCACTCTGGGTGTGTTCTATAGAGGTCACTGTTTGGGTTGACCATTTCGGCTTCAAACCACAAGCCAAACTCCATGCCGTTGGCCTTGACCACGTCAATCAGCGGCTTAAAACCATTAGGCCAAACATCGGTCGAAACCACCCAGTCGCCAAGGCCGGCGGTGTCATCGCGGCGGGCACCAAACCACCCGTCGTCAAGCACAAAACGCTCAACGCCGATGCGACCGGCAACCTCAGCCAGCGCGGTGAGTTTGGAAAGGTCGTGGTTCATATATACGGCCTCCCAAACGTTGAGGCTGACCGGTCGCGGGCGAATGTTCGTCACGTGCCCCGCGCGCGCACGCTGGTAACGGTGCAAACGATCGCTGGCGCCATCAACGCCCTGGTTCGAGTAGGTAGCAATCACGGTTGGAGCGTTGTAGGTTTCGCCGGCTGCCAAAATCACTTCGCCTGGCAACAACAACTCGCCGGCACCGATTTGGGTGCGGCCGACCATTTCACGTTCGATGCTGTGCACATTGTTGCCGCTCCATGCCAGCGAGAGGCCCCAAACTTCGCCGTTTTGAAAACTTGCGTTCTCGGTGGTGGCGAACTGCACGATTGTGTAATCGTGACCGGTGCGGCCCTCGTGGCTTTCGCGCACGTGCTTGCCGACGCTGATTTTGACGCGCTGCGCTTGGCGCTCGCGCATCCATCGGCCATGAAAATCAAGAATGTCAGTTGCATAGTCGGGCAGTGGCAAGAAAGCCATGAGGCCGTCAACGTTGAAGGATTCGGCACCCAAGTTGGTGACGCGCGGCGTGACCTTGACCAGGCCAGACTCGATGATTTCGTAGGTCAGGGCAACTTCGAGACCCGCGTGCTCGTCGCGCGAAACAAACTCGAGACTGTGGTCTGTGGGCGTCGACACTGACGCAAGTTCAAACTTTTGGCTAAAGGCGCGGCCAGCACGGTGGCCCTGTAAAGCTGGTTGGCCCAAGAAGGCGCGAGCGTTTTCACGCCAGACTCCCCCGCGATGCGATTGGTCGAATAAGCCGTGAGGCGTTGGCTCGGTGACAGCCGTCAGATATTGTTCGGGGTCGGTGATGACAGGCAAAGCTCGACCCCAATGAATAATGTTTGGGGTGCCAGTGCTGGTTTCAATAAGCAGCGAGACGCCGTCGCGCGAAAGGTGAAAAAGTTGCTTTGCCATGCGGTCAATCTTATTGTGCAAGCGATTGCAAAATAGGTGGTTCAACTAACCGTTGGCCAGCTGTGACCTAGTTTGAACGGTCAACAACGGCTTCGGCAAAAAGCTCTAAAGCTGTTTTCACCGAGCTCTTGGGCATAACAGCGAGTGCCGCAACAGCTTCTTGCGACCAACGCTTGGCCTCTTGATAAGCAGCCTCAGTGACTTCGTGGTCGCGCAACTTGTCGACCACAATCTGCAGCTGTTCATCGCTCGAAAGGTCGCCGTCGATAAGCGCAAGCAGAGCGGCAGCATCGGCATCGGTTTTTGCTTGCTCGCGAAGCAACAGAACCGGCAAAGTTGGCACGCCAGCTCGCAGGTCGGTTCCAGGGGTTTTGCCCGAAGCACCGCTGCGGTCTTGAAGGTCAATCACATCGTCAATCAGCTGAAAAGCCACGCCGATCTTTTCACCAAAAATGCGAAGCGGCTCAAGATATTCCTCAGGCGCACCCGAGAACATGAGGCCAAGTTGAGCTGAAGCAGCAATCAGCGAACCTGTTTTGTCGGCCAAAACTTGAATGTAGTGGTCAATCACGTTTTCACCTTCGGCCGGGCCGACAGTTTCGTGAAGCTGACCAATGCAGAGCCGTTCAAAAGTGTCAGCCTGCAGAGTAAGTGCCCGTTCGCCAAGTCGGCTAACCAACTGCGATGCGCGCGCCAGCAAGAGGTCGCCGGTCAAAATCGCAACACTGTTGCCCCAGATTTCGTGAGCGGTTGGCACACCGCGGCGGGTAGGGGCTTCATCCATGACGTCATCGTGATAAAGAGTTGCCAGGTGGGTTAGCTCAACCACAACGGCAGATTCTTGCACACCAAAACGAGTGGCATCGCCCAGCTGGGCAGCCAGCAAGACCAGAGTTGGGCGCAGGCGCTTGCCACCAGCCTCGGCCAAGTGGCGCGAGGTGGCATTTGCGATTGGGTCTGTGTGGGCAACGGCAGCGATTAGCGCTGTTTCAACCTGGGCAAGCCCAGCCTTGACAGAGTTGATCAGTTTTAGGTCAGTGACGCGGCGAAGCTGTTTTGGCAGGGCGATATCAACCATGCTTAGGCCGCCTTAGTTGTGCCAGATTTGCCGCCAGCGGGTTTAGTGGCAATGTGCAGTGCCACAACACCAAAACTTAAGTTGCGCACCTGCACGTCTTGCCAACCCGCCTCGGCAACAAGTGCGGCTAGCGATTCTTGACTGTGCCAAGCTTCGATCGACTCCGAAAGGTAGCCATAGGCTTCAGGTGCTTTGCTGCTCCAACCCGAAATGGTTGGCAAAAGTTTGGTCAAATAAAAACGATAGAGCGGGCGCAAAACCGGGTTGGTTACTTTGCTGAACTCGCAGATCACAAGTTTGCCGCCAGGCTTGGTTACCCTGAGCATTTCGCGCACTGCCTGCGCGGTGTCGACCACGTTTCGAAGGCCAAAAGAAATGGTTGCGGTGTCAAACTCGTTATCGCCAAAAGGCAATTTGGTTGCATCGGCAAAAACAAACTCAAGCTGAGGGCGCTTTTTGCGACCGGCGGCGAGCATTCCCTCAGAAAAGTCGGCAGCAATAACGCGCACGCCTGGCTTGGCATAGACCACGCTAGAAACGCCGGTGCCGGCTGCGAGGTCGAGAATGCTTTGGCCAGACTTAGGTGCAACCGCCTTTAGTGCGGCGCGACGCCACAACTGGTCTTGACCCACCGACAAACAGGTGTTTGTTATGTCGTAGGTTGGTGCCACCGCATCAAACATGGCGGCGACTTCAGCTGGCTTTTTGGCCAAATCAGCTTTGCTCACGAGCCAAGTCTAGCCTGCGCCCGAAAACCAAAACGAGGCTGTTCGCTGTTAGCTATGGCGAGCAAAATAGGCTCTCGTTGAAGGAATAGAATTCTTAGGCACGAAGGTTCTAACTTATGTTTGCCTAACCAAAACCTAAGACTGGTCGTCGATTTGTCGAGTTCTAACAGCACGCCTTTGAGCGCCAAAACTCGCCTGCTCTCACCAGACACAAAAATTTGGCAACTTATAAATTATTTGCCCGCTGAAAACCCACTGGCTTTTGTGCGCGGCGGTTCGGGAATCATCGGATTCGGCGAAGCCCTAAAGCTAACTGCGATTGGCCCCGACCGAATGACCGAGCTTGCAAAAGCCTGGCGCCAAACTGTTGCAACCGCTGAGGTTGAGAACACTTTGGTTTGGCCGGGCAGTGGTCTAGTAGCTTTTGGTTCGGTTGCTTTCGCCGATGATTCGACCGCCGAGAGCATTTTGATTGTGCCGCGGCTAGTTTTAGGCAGCCACGATGGCGAGGTTTGGTTAACCGAGATTCAAGCTGCCGATGCCGACGGCGAGGCGAACATCGAAGCTGAATGGGCCAAAATTTTTAGTAATAACTCCGGCAAGCCTCACCAGTTTTCGGCGAATCTGCACGCGGGTCAGATCAGCCCAGATGGTTTTTCAAACAACGTCGAGGCGGCTCTCGAAGCGTTGACCAAAGGCGACCTAAAAAAAGTTGTGCTAGCGCGCGATGTTGTTGCCGATTTGCCAGCAGATTTTGATATTCGCAATGTGCTTCGACAGTTAAGCGATAGCTACCCGACCTGCTGGATCTATAACGTTGACGGCACATTCGGTGCCTCACCAGAGCTGTTGGTTAGAGTTTCGCACGGGCAAGTATCAGCTCGAGTCTTGGCAGGCACGGCCGGGCGCGGCACCGACCCGGGCATTGACAACGCGATTGCGTCGGCACTCGTGGGCTCGGCCAAGAACCTTGCTGAACACGCCTTTGCGGTCAACTCTTTGGTCGAAGCGCTCGAGCCTTTTTGCAGCCACGTCGATGCCGACCCAACCCCATTTAGTTTGGCACTGCCGAACCTTTGGCATCTGGCCAGCGATGTGCATGGAGTTTTGAAAACTGGGTCTTCGGCCCTTGACCTTGCAGCGGCGCTGCACCCTACCGCCGCAGTCGCAGGCACACCGCGCAATCTTGCGCTCGACTTTATTTCTCGTGTTGAAGGCATCGACCGCGGCCGTTACGCTGCCCCAGTCGGTTGGATCAGCGCCGACGGCGACGGCGAATGGGCAATCGCCCTGCGCGGCGGTCAGCTCACTGACGGCGAAGGTCAAAGTCAGACCCTGCGAGCTTTTGCGGGTTGCGGAGTGGTGGCCGGTTCAACTGCGTCGGCCGAACTGGCCGAAACCAGCCTCAAATTTGCGCCTATTCGCGACGCCCTGGCCTAAATCTTTAGCGCAGATCGATTTCGATAATCACGCGGCCGCTGCCAGCTAGCGCGGTGCGAAGTTCATCTAAAGTTTTTACCAACTGATGTTGCCACCCATAAGCGCCAGCCAAACCCCAAATGTCTACTTTTTGGGGTGTGCGAAATAGTCTGTCGAAAGATTCGGTCTCGAGCTGTGAAGCCATTTCGAGCGACTCAAAAATCGAGCCACCACCGTCATTGACCACTATGACCTGCAGGTTGGCCGGTTGCGCGCCAAGCGCATCGCCCGCGAGCGAACCAGCATCGTGAAGCAACGTGAGGTCACCGAGCAAAACTCGCGTTGTGCCCTCGGGGTTGTGCAGTGCGATGCCGTTAGCCGTGGCGATGGTTCCGTCGATGCCAGCCAAACCGCGGTTGGCAAAAATGCGAATGGCCTTGGCTGGGGCCATGGCGTCTGCCTCGCGAATCATGCGGCTAGCGCCAAGCACGAGGTCGTCTTGGCCGCCGGTTGCGCCCCAAACTTCGCGCACAATGTTCGCACGGTTGAGTTGACCGGCAGTCTTGCTTGAAACCACTGCAGCGTCAAGGTGGCGCCACTTGGCCAGCCATTCAAATGGCACTTCGTCATCAAAAACCAGCTCGTCAACCTGAGCCTTGGCGCGGCGTGAAACATCAAAGTGCCCCATAGTCGCGCTTCGCACAACATACACCTCAACATCTTCACGCTTCAAGAGGGCGATTGCAGCACGGCCCAGAGTTGGCTTGCCATAAACCACAACGCGCCCGATCTCTCCAACCAAAGTCGAGTGGTCAGCCAAAAGTGTTCGGTAATGCAAAATCGCGTTTGAGCCATATCGAGCACCCGAAGATGGCTCGGCCAGCAGGGGCAGGCCATAGCTTTCGGCAAACTCCACAGCGTGCTCGCCTGCGCCGGCGCCTGCCAAAACCACGGTTGGCACACTGGCACTCAGAACTGCAAAACGCGGCTCAACTTGCACTCGCTCGGGCAACGCCACCGAAACCTTCAGCTGTGCCGCGTTGGGCTCGGCTGCCGATAGCGGCTCTCTGAAGCAAAGGTTGAGTTGCACCGGCCCCGGTCGCAACAGGTCGTCGGTTGCCGGGCTTGCGGCCGGGCGTGACCAGGCGAGTGAAATTGAAACGGTGCGGGCGGCTAACGCGCTCACCTCACGCAAACCAGCTTCGTCGACATCGTCCATGGTCGGTGCGGGCACGTCGACACACTCGCGAACTGCATCGCCAAAAATGCCCACCTGATTCGTAGTCTGGTTAGACCCGACGCCGCGAAGCTCTGCCGGGCGATCGGCTGTGAGCAAAATAAGTGGCAGACCAGAGTGCGATGCTTCTAAAACTGACGGATGCAAGTTTGCAACCGCGGTGCCCGAAGTGGTGATGATGATTGACGGCTCACCTGAGCCCAGCGCACTGCCGAGAGCATTGAAACCGAGAGAGCGCTCGTCAAGGTGCACGTGAAGGTCGATTAGGCCGGCAGCGGCCAGCTGACCAGCGGCAATTGCCAACGCCTGTGAGCGAGCACCTGGTGCTAAGAACACTTGACGCACGCCAAGTTTTGCAAAACTGGCCATGAGCTGTGCCGCAAAAATCTGGGCTGGGCTAGTTGCGCCCTGGTTTGAATGAGTCACTTTTTGTCGCCCGATTCTTCGTCGCCAGGTTCTTCGTGGCTCGAATCGCGTTGAGGGGCAGTGCCGTCTGCCGCACTGGGCTGAGTTTCTTCTGAATCTTTGCGTTGCTTCTTTAATTTGCGATCGAGTTCACGCAGAAATTCTGGGTCGTCATCGGGCGCTACAGGGCCTTTGCGTTGGCGAGGCTCAGGTTGATATTTGAAGTCTGGAGGCAAGTTTGGCTGGTGATTTTCATCGTCGTCCAAGCCCAAGAAATTTTTCAAAAACACCAGCATGCCGCCTTGGCGCGGTTCACTAGTTTTCGCGCCACCAGTGGGTTTGCTCGACGCGCCAGCGTAGCCTTGCTCACCGGCAACCGGACGGCCAAAAATCAAATATGCGATGCCGCCGAGCACCGGAAAAACCACACAAAGCAGAATCCAGACCCACTTTGGCATGGTGCGAACAGCTGAGGCCTCGGCGCTGGCTACAAAAACCAACACAAAAACCTCAAACACCACGGCAGCAATTGCCGCCAACAAAACCATGCGCATTGTTTAACTCTATGCCAGCGCAAACCTAGACTTGAAGTTATGAAAAACGCGTGGGCAAACTATCTGTTTCTAAGAATCGGTCTCTTCGTTGGCATTTTGGTGATTTTGCTTTTGCTAAACATTGACCAGTTCGTTGCTGCGATTTTGGCGGCCGTTTTGTCGCTTGCGATTTCGCTTTTGTTTTTCAACCGTCAACGCAATGCGCTTTCTGAAGCGGTGTATCGCCGCATCGAAAAGCGCAAAAAGTTTGGCGAAACCGATGTCGATAGCGATGTCGAAAACGCCCTGCTTGACGAAGCCGACGGGTCGAAAGACCAATAGTCTTTAGCCGAAGTTGACGACCGAAAGACCCCATCCGAGCAAAAGGCCATAGGCCAAGGCTGCGAAGCTGGTGAGCTTGAGCACCAAGATCAACTCGCGCGGAGTCTTAGCAGTTAGCACGATTAGCGTGATTGGCAGAGCCAAGAAAACCGCTGCATAGGCAAAGAAAGTCGCTGGGTAGAGCACTACCTGCATTGCCAACAGCGCGAATGGCAACCAAAGCATCAACAAAAACAGAACCACCGATGCCCTGCGGCCTATCAGCACTGCCAAGGTGCGCTTGCCCACGTGCTGGTCGAGCTCGCGGTCGCGAATGTTGTTGACCATGAGCACGGCCGAAGCAAAGAGGCCGGCTGCAATGCCTCCGAACACCTCAGGGCCGTTGACCTCACGCTCTTGAATGAAGCTCGTGCCGATGGTTGCAACCAACCCAAAGAACACAAACACGGCCACCTCACCGAGGCCCGCATAGCCGTAGGGGCGCTTGCCACCAGTGTAGAACCAGGCTGCCAAAATCGCCGCGGCTCCAACCGCAATCAGCCACCAGATTGCGGTGATGAGCACGATTGCCAAACCAGCCAAACCAGCCAAACCAAAGAATGCAAAGGCAGCAAATTTAACCGACTCTGGTCGAACCGACTTTGAACCGGTCAAACGCAACGGGCCTACGCGCTTAGCGTCGGTTCCGCGAATGCCGTCGCTGTAATCGTTGGCAAAGTTGACTCCGATTTGCAAAAATAGCGCAACGGCGAGCGCAAGCAAATCAAGCCCAATGTTCTCTGACTGCGCTGCGGCTGCGGCACCGGCGCCAATAGCAACCGGGGCAATGGCTAGTGGCAGCGTGCGAAGGCGAGCGCCCTCAACCCAAAGTTTTAGGCTGTTTTTGTTTTTAGACATAGTTTCAAGGTTAAAGCAAAGTTGCGGGCTCTAAAGCAAAGTTTTGAGTGCAAGGTAATCGACTTTGCCGGTTGCTAGCCGAGGCATCGACCCAACGCGCAAAACTCGCACCGGTTTAGCCGCAGCTCCGAGCAGCACCAGCACCTCACCTGCCAAATTGTCGGCTACCTCAGGGCTGCCCACATAAAACAGTGCAGCACGCTGACCCCATTGTGCATCGTCAACGGCGAGCGCGGCAGCCTGAGTAACGCCCGGCACAGTCAACGCCGCATGCTCAAGTTGGTCAAGCGAAACTTTGAGCCCGCCCGAAACTAAAACTCGGTCGGCCCGGCCCAACACGTGCAAACGCCCGGCTTCATCGAACTCGCCGAGATCGTTGGTGACAAACGGTCGGCTTAGGTCATTGGCAAGCACTGGGCCGTCTAGGCTAATGCGACCGTCGGGCAACAGGGCCACCTGCACGCCGTCGAGCGGCAGGCCGTCATAAACGCAACCGCCCGCGGTTTCGGTGCTGCCATAGGTGAGCACGAGGTTCACGCCCTGCTCGCGCAACCGAGCCACGAGCGCCGGGTCTGCCGCCTGGCCACCAACCAGAATGGCGGTGAACTGTTTCAAGGCAAACAACACCGATGACTCAGACCTGGCAGCCTCAGCCAAGCGAAAAAGTTGAGTTGGCACGAGTGAGGTGAACTTGTGCTCGTGCGTTAAGAGCAGGCTGGCGCGCACAAAAGCTTCGGCAGTAAAAGGCAGTGTGGTGTTCATCAGCACGGGCTGGGTGCCGGCAACGATTGAGCGAATCAAAACGTTGGTGCCGGCGATGTAGTTAGCCGGCAGGGCGAGCAACCACTGGCCGCTCGAACCGAGGTGCTTGGCGCTGGCATTCGCGCTGGCCAACAGAGCCTCGCGAGAGAGCTTGATTTGCTTGGGAACACCTGTTGTGCCAGAGCTCTCGACAATCAGCGCAACGTCGTCGGCAACTTCGGCGGGCAGGTCATATGTTTTTGGCAAAGCATCGCCAACCACCGCGGGCTTTACAAAAAGTGCTAGTTTGCCGTCGAGCACCTCAATCAGAGCATTCAAAACGCCAAAGGTGTCGTTGGCGGCAATCTGTTTCAGAGGCAGCATCTTGGTTTAGTGCAGACTAGCCGGTGTTAGAACTGCCAAGGGAACGGCGACCAGTCTGGTTCGCGGCGCTCAAGAAAAGAGTCTCGGCCTTCGACAGCCTCGTTGGTTCCATAAGCCAAACGGGTGGCCTCGCCAGCGAACAGCTGCTGGCCGACCATGCCGTCGTCAACGGCGTTCATGGCATATTTGAGCATTCGAATCGAGGTGGGTGACTTGCGCAAAATTTCGGTAGCCCACTCAACGCCGCGGCTCTCAAGCTCGGCGTGAGGAACAACCGCGTTCACAACACCCATTTCATAGGCACGCTGCGCGTCATAGACCTGACCCAAAAAGAAAATTTCGCGAGCAAACTTTTGGCCAACCTGCTTCGCCAAATAGGCGCTGCCATAGCCAGCGTCAAAACTGCCAACATCTGCGTCAGTTTGCTTGAACCGCGCATGTTCAGCACTGGCCAAACTCAAGTCGGCGATCACGTTGAGCGAGTGGCCACCGCCGGCAGCCCAACCAGGCACCAGAGCGATCACAACTTTTGGCATGAACCGAATCAGCCGTTGAACTTCAAGAATGTGCAAGCGCCCGCTGCGAGCCTGGTCGATAACCGGGTCGCCACTTGCCGACGCATTGCCTTCATATTTGTAGCCATCGCGACCACGCACGCGTTGGTCGCCGCCCGAGCTAAAGGCCCATCCGCCGTCTTTTAGTGACGGGCCGTTGCCGGTGAGCAAAACCACGCCCACGCGAGAATCTTCGCCGGCGTGACGCAAAGCGGCAACCAGCTCATCGACTGTCTGAGGGCGAAAAGCGTTTCGCACCTCGGGGCGGTCAAACGCACTGCGCACAATGCCCAAAGTGTTGTGCTTGTGATAGGTGATGTCGGTGAGCTCGCCAAAGCCAGGCACCTCGTGCCAAATGCTCGCGTCAAAAATGTCAGAAACCTGCTTTGCCATGCTTCTAGACTAAACCCGTGACCATTCCTCTTGATTCCCTGCTCGAAACCGCCCAAGTGGTTTCGTTGCCGCTGAAACAAAAGTTTCGCGGGGTCACGCACCGTGAGTTGCTGCTTTTTGAGGGCGACAACGGTTTCGCCGAGTGGTCACCGTTTTTAGAATACGAAGCTGAAGAGGCTGCGGTTTGGTTGAGCGCAGCTATCGAGTGGGCTTTTGGTGAATTGCCCGAGCCGCAGCGCGAATATGTTGCGGTGAACGCAACCCTGCCGGCGGTCACCCCACAAAAAGTTGCAAGTTCGCTGGCTGCTTTTGGAGATTTCGAGACCGTCAAAATTAAAGTGGCTGAACCCGGCCAAGATTTGAACGATGACCTTGAGCGCATTTGGCAAGTGCGGCGGCTGCACCCCCAAGCAAAAATTCGTCTGGATGCCAACGGCGGCTGGTCGGTTGACCAAGCGGTGGCGTTAGCTGGCGCGATGGTTGAAAACGGCGTGCCAATCGAATATTTGGAACAGCCCTGCGCCAGCATTGGTGAGCTGGCCGAACTTCGCGTGATCTTCAAACGCAACGGTTTTCAGATTAAAGTCGCTGCCGATGAATCGGTGCGAAAAGTCGACGACCCGCAGGCAGTTGTGTTGGCCGGCGCCGCTGATATTTTGGTTCTTAAAGCTGCGCCTTTGGGCGGCGTTGCTCGAGCCATGCAAATTGCTCACGAGTCAGGTTTAGCCTGCGCTGTCAGCAGCGCGCTCGAGTCAAGTGTTGGGCTTGCGATGGGTTTGCACCTTGCCGCGAGCTTGCCAGACTTTGGCCTGGCGGCGGGCCTTGGCACTGCGGCGCTGTTGGCGGCCGACGTCACCGAAAATCCCCTGTTGCCACTCGATGGCGAGTTAGTGGTGCGCCGCGTGAACCCTAGCCCGCGGTTGCTCGCTGAGCACGTCGCTTCGCCTGAGCGACGCGACTGGTGGTTGCAACGACTAGCGGCCGCGCACGCCCTGCTTTAGTCTCGACTTATTTCAAGCCGCTATAAACGTGCAGGCCTTTGAAGAATAGGTTCACGATGGTGAAGTTGAAGATGATGGCGCAGAAGCCAATCACGGCTAGCCAAGCGGAGCGTTTGCCGCTCCAACCTCGAGTCGCATTTGCGTGCAGGTAACCCGCATAAATCGTCCAGATAATGAAGGTCCACACCTCTTTGGTGTCCCAGCCCCAGTAACGGTGCCAGGCTCGCTCAGCCCAGATAGCGCCGGCGATCAGGGTGAAAGTCCACAGAATAAAGCCGATGATGTTGAACCGATAGGCCAGTTTTTCAAGCTTGTTCATGTCGGGGAACAATGCCAAAATGCGTCGGGTCAACGCAAATCCGGGCAGCTTGCTGGTTTCAACAACTTTTGAACCCTTCATCAAATAGGCGATTGATGCGGCTGATGCGATGTTGAAAAAGCCGGTTGCCAAAATGGCCACGGTTACGTGAATCACCAACCAGTAGCTTTGAAGCGCAGGCATGAGCGACTTGACCTGAACATAAAACACTGTGGTGGCGATTCCGAGCACCAAAAGCACGAAGCCCGTAACAAAAACTGCCAAAATGCGAATGTCGCGCACAAAAAACCATGACACCAAATAGATTGCGACCACTAAGAAAGTGCCGGTGATCGAGAACTCATACATGTTCGCCCAAGGCACGCGAGATGCAGCCACCCCGCGCAAAATCACGCCTGTGCCGTGCATCACAGCTGACGCAATCAGCAAACTGAACGCCCAACGTTCGATGCGCGAAGCGCCTTTGCGAACTTTTTTGACCGTGCTTGAGGCTTGCGACAGGTGCCAGACATAGGCCAAGAAGCTCACGGTATAAACCGCCATCGCCGCATAGATGAAATACAGCGATACCTGTGAAAGGTCGTCGTTTAGCGAAACGGTTTCTTGCGAACGAAGAACGTTTGGCAGCGCGCTGAGCAGGTTATGCATCGGCTTCTTTCTTTGAGCTCGTTGCCTTCAAACCTAGTTCTTCGGCAATTTCTTTAACGATTCTTTCAAGTGCTGGGTCGTCGCCTCGAGCCAAAGCCGCAACCTCAACACCGTCTTCGGTTCGTTTCACCCAAACTCGGCGACGTGGCACTAGCAGAGACAAAATCAACCCACCAAGAGCCAACAGTGCAAATAGCAAAACCCATCCCTGGCCAGGGTTGTAATCGATGTCGAGTGAAGCGAAACGTTTCAGGTCGGTGAAGGCTACGCAACCCATGTTATTTGGCAGATTTTCGGCGTTGCCCTTCACATAAAGTTTGACTGCTGGAACACCGGTTTTGCCACCGCTGAGTTGCTTCAAGCCGTGAGTTGCCAACGAGAAAACGTTCGAAGGAATTCCCGAGTCAAGGCCTAGGTTTCCCTCATAAACGTTCAGTGTGAGCAGGCTGCTTTGTGGGCTGATTGCTGCCGGATAAATCGAGGTCAAGGCGCCTGTTGGCAGCTGACCGGCGGTTGGATAAAAGAATGACAAAACGCCGTATTGGTTAGGTTTTGCATCTGGCAACTTGATGACGCCCAAAGATGTGTAGTTCGAATCTTGAGGCAAATAGGGCACTGCGCCTTGATAAGAAAAAGGCCCCTGAATGACTCGAACACCACTCGGCAAAGCTTTGCAGGGCTTGTCGCTGAATGCCAACACCGGTGCATAACCGTTACCGGTCAAATAAACTTTGGTGCCCGGCAACTCAAGCGGCTCATTGACTCGAATCACCGATGTCACCGGCGCGCTGCTCGGAGTTTGTTTGGTAGAAACCGTGGCACGAAAATCGATCGGGGTGCCCGTGTTGCCCTTGTGAGCGGTGTTGTTATCAAAAGCAATCTCGAACTTGTCGAGCGTCATGCTAAAAGGCGGCAAGTTGTTCTCGTTAAAGAAAGCTCCCGGCGAAAACGAGTCATAGCCGGCAAGGTTG
This sequence comes from uncultured Micrococcales bacterium, assembly GCA_903929105.1. GTDB lineage: Bacteria > Actinomycetota > Actinomycetes > Actinomycetales > Microbacteriaceae > Rhodoluna. The sequence continues at coordinate 15,667 of CAIYTL010000215.1, forward strand.
TTCACAAAAGTGTCGCCTTCAACCAGCAAACGCTGGCCGCTGTAGCTAAATGCGCCACCGAAGCCAACGGCAACCAAAACACCAATCAAGCTCACGTGAAACAGCAGGTTGCCGGTTTCGCGCAGGTAACCGCGCTCGGCGCTAACCGAATCGGCATCAACAATTACGCGGTATCTCTGCGATTTAAGAAGCGCGGCGGCATCAGCAACGATTGACTCGCGAGCAGCTTTTTTAGCTTTGCCCAAAAGGTAGGCAGGCATTCGGCGCAAAACCCGAGGTGTGGCCGGCGGATTGCTGGCCATAGCTTTGGCGTGAACAACTGCGCGAGGAACAACGCATCCGATCAAAGAAACAAACAGCAAGATATAGATTGCGCTGAACCAAACCGACGAATACACGTCGAAAAGTTGAATCGAGTCTAAGAACTTAGCCAGCTCAGGGTTCTGCTGAAAATAGCTGGTGACACCGTTTGGGTCAGCGCTGCGCTGTGGGTAAACCGAACCGGGAATCGCCGCAGCAGCGAGCAGCAGCAGCAAGATCAGCGCGGTGCGCATCGAAGTGAGCGAACGCCAGATCCAGCGCAACCAACCCACCACACCGATTTCTGGTGAGACTACATTGGCTTCGTTCGAAACATGGTCAGACGGCCGGGATGAATCCACTGAGCACCTCCTGCAATTGGGCAACTAAAAGATTCCAAACACCGGTTGCCAACAGCAATCCGAGCACCATCAAAAGAGCTCCACCGGCAAGGTTGAATGCGCGCAAGTTGCGCTTAACAAAAGCAATCGAGCGGGTAGCAAGGCTAAAACCCGCAGCGATGGCAATAAACGGCAAGCCCAGACCAACGGCATAGCAAACTGCAAGCACAGCGCCACGAGCTGCCGATTGCTGCTGGGCGGCCAAAGTCAGCACCGTGCTCAAAGTTGGGCCGATGCAAGGGGTCCACCCGAGCCCAAAAACTAGCCCGAGCAGTGGCGCGCCCCAAAGGCCATAGCGGGGGCGAAAGCTGAGTTTAAAGTTGCGCTGCAACCAACCGATTTCGCCAACCATAACCAAACCCATAGCAAAAACAAAAACACCCAAAACCACTTGAATTACCTGTTTGGCGGTGCCGGTGAAAAGCAAACCAAGACTGCCAGCGCCGGCACCGAGCGTGACAAACACAATCGTGAAGCCAAGCACAAACAGTGCACTGCCTAAAACCATTCGACTGCGGCTAGCCTGAGCACTCGCGTCAGAACGCCCAGCCATGCCCGAGACATAACCCAAATAGCCCGGCACCAAAGGCAGAACACAGGGCGATAAGAATGAAACCAAGCCGGCGAGCGCAGCTAACGGCATCGCTGCAAGCAGCGAACCGTTAAGCACAACCTCGGCAGCACTCATCGACTACTCAGCCACAACCGTTTGAATCAACGAGCGCAAAGTCGACTCGTCGGCACGCCCCAAAATGCGCGCCTCAACGTGCCCGGTTTTATCAATCACCAATGTGGTTGGCACAGCCTGTGGGGTCACAATGCCGGTGAAAGCCAGAACCACACTGCCTGAGCTGTTGTCGACGATCGACGGGTAGTCGATTTTAAAGTTGCGCTCAAAAGCATTTGCGGTGTCAGCAGTGTCGCGAACATTCACGCCAACAAACTGCACTTTGCCGCTGAACTGCTTAGAAAGTTTCACGAGCAAAGGAGCCTCAGCACGGCACGGTGCACAGCCGGCATACCAAAAGTTGATCACAAGTGGCACGCCCGTTAGGTTGGCGCTGCTCAGCTGACCACCCGAATCGGTTGGCCCCGACCAAACCACAGGCCCAGGGCGCGAAGACTTAAACTCAGTCACCGTGCCATCGCCCGCAATGTAGTTTTTGTTGTCACCGTTGCGAAACTGGTTAGCCAAACTGTCGTTGCTCGAACAACCGCTCAACAGCGACGCACTTGCGACCAAAGCTAAAACTGCAACAAGTTTCTTCACTAAACCGCTCCTACATCAATCGCGCCTTCAAGCAGCGAGGCTGCCGGTTCGCGATAGTCAACCTCAACGAACTTTCCGTCGATTTTTTCAAAACTGGTGATGCTCGAAAGGGCGCAGCGACGAAGCTTTGGGTTATGAAACAGCTGGTGCCCGCCCAGAGCCAAGTGGGTGATCCAAATTGGCATTTGGTGGCTCACAATGACAGCGTCACCCGAATCGGTGTTCGCCCAAGCCTCTTCGATAGCAGCCAACATGCGATTTCGAACCAAAACAAACGGCTCGCCCCAACTCGGGCGAAACGGGTTGCGCAACTGCCACCAGGTTGAAGGTCGGCGCAAAATGTTTTCAATCGAAACCGTCGAACCCTCAAACTTGTTGTGCGGTTCAATCACACGTTCTTCAACAACCGACTCAAGGCCAAAAAGTTCTTGCAGCGGAGCGGCCGATTCGCGGGTGCGCTGCAGTGGTGAAACCCGCAAACTTGTGACCGGTCGGCCCTGAGAGCGCAGGTCTTCAGCTGCCATCCGCGCCATTTTATGCCCACGCTCAGACAAGCCAAAGTTCGGCAAACGGCCATAGAGAATGCCGTCAGGGTTGTGCACTTCACCGTGACGAATCAGATGAATACGCGTAGCGGTCATGGTCTCAGTTCTTTGAAGGCGTTCGCCAATGGGTTCGAGGCAATAAAGCGTCAAATACCAGCTTACCCTTGGCTAAACTTGCTATTTAGAGCGTTCGGCAAGCCTTCAGCCTTGACCGACACCATATGAAAGCCAGGAATCATGAGAGACCGCAAACTTGTAAAACAACTCGCCGCCCTGCCAGACGGCCCAGTAGTTATTGGCGGCTGGGTTGAAAAGCTTCGCGACCAAAAGCGCATTCAGTTTGTGATTCTGCGTGACGAGTCAGGCGACGTGCAGGTAACTTACCCGCGCCGCGAAGAAGAAGACGCGCTGGCCGATAAAGTTTCGAGCCTAACCAACGGCTCATTTGTTTGGGTAACCGGTCGCTTGGTTCACGACGAGCGAGTCAAACTTGGCGGTCTTGAGATTCAACTCGACGACCTCGAGATCATCACGCTGGCCGACCCTGAAACCCCGATTGCCGATGACACCAGCATTGACAAGCGCATGGACTGGCGCTTTCTAGACCTGCGTCGCCCCGAGATGAACCTCGTTTTTCGTATTCAGACCACAATCGAGGCCGCTTGGCGCAAATATTGGGTCGAAAACGGCTTCGTAGAAATTCACTCACCCAAGCTCATGGCCTCGCCGTCGGAGTCAAACGCCGAGCTGTTCAAACTGGAATATTTCGAAGGCCACGCTTATCTAGCCCAAAGCCCACAGTTCTATAAGCAAATGGCAATGATGTCGGGCCTGGGCCGCATCTTTGAAATTGGTCCAGTGTTTCGCGCCGACCCTTCGTTCACCTCGCGCCACGCGACCGAGTTCGTTTCGGTTGACATTGAGGTTTCGTGGATCGACTCACACGAAGACGTCATGGCCATTCAAGAGCAACTGCTTCACACTGCTTTGAGCGCGGTCAAAGAACTGCACGGCGAAGAAATTCTCGCCCGCTTCGGTGTTGACGTTGTTGTGCCAAGCTTGCCGTTCCCTCGCATTCCGTTGCACGAAGCAGTTGAGATTGTGGCCGCTCGCGGTCACGAAATTGCACGCGGTGGCGACATGGACCCCGAGGGCGAGCGCCAAATCGCAGCCCACGTTGCCGAAACCTACGGCCATGAGTTCGTCTTTTTGACCGACTACCCGGCCAGCGTGCGCCCTTTCTATCACATGCGCTCTGAGACCGACCCGACTCTAACCAAGAGCTATGACCTAATCTGGCGTGGCACCGAAATCACCACGGGCGCTCAACGCGAGCACCGCCTCGACGTTCTAATCGAACAGGTGAAGCAAAAAGGCCTAGAACCAGAAGGCCTTCAGACCTACCTCGACTTCTTCAAATATGGAGCCCCAGCACACGGCGGTTTCGGCATGGGCTTGCTTCGCGTTTTGATGTTGCTATTGCACCAGCCAAACATTCGCGAGGTTGGCTTCTTGTTCCGTGGCCCAAACCGCCTAGAGCCATAAACTCTGGGATTATCGACCCAATCAACTGCGCGGCGACAACTCGAACCAATGTTTGAAAACAAGTCAAACCACCAGAGTGTCAACCAAAACGTATCGGCCGAAAAGCACGCCGAATATGCTGCCCAACACGACAACATTGGGCGTGCCCTCGGTGACCTGCTAGCGGCCGGCGCCGAGATCAACGACCCCGTGGTGCAAGAGTGGATCGGCAAGCATTATGCCTTTGTGAAACAGTTCTGGACGCCAAACCGCATTGCCTATAAATCACTTGCGCTCACCTATGTGATGGATCCAGCCTTCAAAGCTACCTATGAGGCATATCAACCTGGGTTGGCAAGCTTCGTTCAAAAAGCCATCAATATTTGGGCTGACGCCAACCTGAGCTAACTCAAAGCGTCGAGTGCTTGACGCAACCTCACCGGGTCAATATGCCAATAGTTGTGCACCTTGCCGTCGATTAGCAACACGGGAATCTCTTCGGCGTAGCGAGCCATTAGTTGCGTGTCTTGCAAAATGTTTTTGTGATTCAAAACCACACGCAGGCCCGGCTGATCGGCCGCAAACTCGGCTAAAACGCGCGCAACTTCAACCTCGGCAGCTTCGCACAAATGGCAACCGGGTTTTGAAATCAAAGTTAACTCATGGTTTTGGGGCACGACCCTATGCTAACGAAGCGTTAACATTGGATGGTGCCCGTGAATGAAGTTTTGCCTAAATCAGGCGATGAAGCGCCCAAAAAAATTGAGGCGGCCTTCTTTGACGTTGACAACACCATTTTGCGCGGTTCGAGCAGTTTTTTGTTTGGCAAGTGCGCTTATCAGCGAAACTTTTTCACCCGCAAAGACATGTGGAGTTTTGCCTGGCACCAGATGCGTTTCATTGCCAAAGGTGAAAACAACAACACTTTAGACAGCATCAAAGACCGCGCCTTAGCGCTTGTGGCCGGCCACAAAGCCAGCGACCTTATGTCGCTCACCGATGAGGTTTATGACAACCACATCAAGCCAAAGCTTTGGCCTGAAACAGTTCGCCTAGCCAAAATGCACGTTGCTGAAGGCCGCGAAGTTTGGTTGGTCACGGCAACCCCTCAAGAGATCGCCGATGTCATTGCAAAACGTCTTGGCCTAACAGGCGCTCTCGGCACCGTTCTAGAGACTCGTGACGGCTTGCTCACCGGCAACCTAGTTGGCAAGGCGCTTCACGGCAAAGCTAAGCGCAAGGCAGTTCGAGCTTTGGCTAAAGAGCGCGGCATCAGCTTGCGCCGCAGCTATGCCTACAGCGATTCGCACAACGATTTGCCCATGCTCACCTTGGTGAAGCATGCGGTTGCAGTGAACCCTGACAAGATTTTGGCGGTTCATGCAAAAGCAGCCGGATGGCGCATTCTTGATTTCAAAAAACGTGAACTGCGCGCTAACAAGCTCATAAACCACTAGCCGCTAAAAAATTTGGCAACAAAAAACCCCGCTCGATGGCGGGGTTTTTGCGTCAAGACTATGTCTTGTTACGACGCTGGTGGCGAGTCTTGCGAAGCAACTTGCGGTGCTTCTTTTTAGACATACGCTTGCGGCGCTTTTTAATTACTGAACCCACAAAGACCTCACAGAAAGATTTCGTCGCACGAAAGAGCTTCGGCAACTTTGGTTATCACTCCATACTAGCCTAAGCTCAGGGCATGACCCAAAAACAGGTTTATTCGGTGCTCGAACAACACGATGGTTTTGAACTGCGAAGCTATGCCGATTGTGTATTAGTGCAGGTCATTCAGCGCGGAGACTTCATTAGCGCAGGCAGTCGCGGCTTTAGCCCGCTGTTTTCTTTTATTAGCGGCAACAACTCAAAACGTCAGAAAATTGCGATGACTGCGCCTGTGATTCAGCAGCCTCTCGGGCCCAATGAACATGTGATTAGTTTTGTGATGCCCGCAGATTTCAACGCACATGACACGCCTGCCCCGCTGGGTGGCTCTATGCAGGTTACTGCGGTGCCGGCTCACTTAGCGGCTGCCCGCTCGTTTCGCGGCTCTTGGAGCTCGACTCGTTTTGAAGCCGAGGGCAAGGCGCTTTTGGCTGCCGTTGCCGCCACCGAGCTGAAGATAAAGGGTAACCTTTATTGGTCAAGGTTTGATCCACCGTTCAAGCCCGGGTTTTTGAGACACAACGAAGTGCTGATTGATTTAGAAAAATAGAAAGGCTACAGCTTTGAAAAAGAAGGTTTTTGCACGTCAGATTGCCGCCGAGTTTATTGGCACAGCAGTTTTTCTAACCGCAATCGTCGGTGTTACTGAAAACACCGCCTCGCCGTTCGGCAGCATTGCGGCACCAGTAGCTCTTGGTTTGATGATTTTGCTTTTGGGTGACATCAGCGGCGCGCACTTCAACCCGGCAGTCACCTTATTCTTCTTTTCTCGTCGCGAAATCAGCGGGGCACAGTTTGGCGGCTACATTGCCGGTCAGTTGCTCGGAAGCGTGGCCGGTGTCGCACTGGGCTCAACGATTTGGAACAAAGGCGCTGGCCTAACCGTGAACACCGGAAGCCTGCTGTCGACACCAGCGGTTATCGTCAGCGAGGTCGTTGCCACCGCCGGTTTGGTTTGGTTGATTGCAAAGCTCGCTAGCTCTGGCCAGGGCAACCTGATTGCTCCAACAGTTGCAGCTTGGGTTTTTGCGGCCGGCACATTCACCAGCACTCACGCGATCGCTAACCCAGCAGTGACCTTCGGCCGCTTCTTCACCTCTTCAGGAGCAGGCGTCGAAGTGAACATTGGCATTGAGCTAATGCTCGCGCAGTTCGGCGGATCGCTTTTGGCTTTGATTTTAATCACCTTGTTGCAAGGGGCGGGCAAGACTTCAAGCAAAGCTAAGAAGGCACGCAAGGCAGCTAGCAAAAAATAAGTTTTGCTTTTTAGGTGCTTTGAATCTAAATAGTTGCAATAATAACTTCAACATTTATAGGCGCTTAGCCCATCGCAACAAGTGAGGAGGCCTAGTCAGTGACGATTAGAAAAGCCACACCACAGCCGGTGCAGTCTCGGGCGCGTGACACAGTCGACTCTGTCATTCAGGTGACTAACGAGGCGCTAAAAGCTGGCGGCGAAGCAGCCGTGCGCATTCAAGAAATCTCAGCCACAAGCCACGTTTCGGTTGGATCGATTTATCACCACTTTGGCGACCGCGAAGGATTGATTCGCGCAACCTACGTTCATAACTTTTCATCTGCAATCGCCGAAGACATTCAGCGTGCAAAACGTTGGTGGCAAAACATTCACAATGCCAGCGAGCTAGCAACCCACCGCGTTGAGATGGAAGAGTTTCTTAACTCGCACTTCGAACACCAATCGCCGTTAGAGCGGGCCGCGATTATCGGCAACTCCGTGGGCCGCCCGTTGCTTCGTGAAAGCCTTGCCGAAGTTCAACACAAACTTACCGATGAGCTAACCGAGGTTATGCAAATGCTTCAAGACCGAGGCATCTTGCGCAGCGCCTTAAAACCGCGAGCTGTTGCGGTGATGATTTTGGGAATGCTTTTCGGTCGCGTCGTGGCAATGCTCGACAATGACCCGGTTGACCAGCGCTCTTGGAACGACGCCATGCTCGCCGCGTTCAGCGGGTTTTTTACCGCTTAAACAGGGCGCAAAACGATTGGCAAAAGTCTTTAGTCAGACTCTGGGCCCTGGTTCTTAAAGCGACTCTTAGCTGCCTTCAAACCTTCATCAAGTTTGGCTTTAGCAGTCGCTGCCGCCTCGCGAGCCGACTTTTCAGCGGCAAACCTGGCATCTGCCATGCGGCGCCCAAGATCGCGGCCAAGTTTTTCTTCGTCAATCTTTTCGAGAACCTGCTCGTTAATCTGGTCACCAAGCCAATCAACTGATTCAGCAACCCACGAACCCAGACTCTCGCCTGCTTCGCCAAACTTCACTGCCAGTTTCGATTCGATAGCGGTGACCACGGTCTTAGCGGTGATGTCAGCCTCTGGCTTGGCCGCATTCTTGGGCTTGGTTGAAGTGGCATCGACAGAGTTGAGAAAAGCGGTGACTTCACCAAGCGGGCCGGCGTTGAGCGAATACTTGCGGGTTTGACCGGCGCTTTCAACGCTGACCAAGTTTAGGTCGCGCAAGGTCTTGAGATGCTTCGAAACAGTCGGTTGACCCTCGCCCGTCAGTGCTACCAGCTCGCTAACTGTAAGCCCAGGGGTCTTGGCCAGTGCGCCAAGAATTTGGCGACGGGTGGCATCTGAAATCGCATTGAAAATATCGCTCATGGCTTTAGATTATCGGTTGCCGTTGGCAATTTCACGAGCACGGGCTAATGCGGCAGCCGTAGCTGCTTCAAACGTGGTCTGCAGCTTTGCGGCTTCGAGCGCTGAAATGGCGCGCTCGGTGGTGCCGTTGGGGCTGGTGACTTGGCGACGCAGCTCGGCGGGAGTTTTCTGACTTGCCTCGAGCAACAGGCTTGCACCTAAAAATGTTTCGTTGACCATAAGCGAGGCCTGCTCTGCACTGAAGCCCATCGCCTGCGCTGCCAGCGTGAACTGTTCAATCAAATAAAAGACATATGCCGGCCCGCTGCCGCTAATGGTGCTGAGTGCGTCAATCTGAGTCTCGTCGACGGTGATGGTTTGGCCTACAGTCTCGAACAAGGCAACTGCTGTTTCGAGGTTTGCTTTAGATGCTCGGCTGCCCGCCGCCAAACCGGTAACGGCGCGGCCGACAATAGCTGGCGTGTTCGGCATGGCACGAACCACCGCCACATCTTCTGGCGTGACGGCCTGCATGGCCTCGGTCGTGATGCCCGCAGCCACGCTGATAACCAAGGCATTGTCATCAAGGTTGTCGGCCACACCAGCAAGAGTTTCTGTGACATAAGCGGGTTTGACAGCGATCAGCACCACGTCGGCGCCGGCGACCGCCATTTGGTTTGCATCGTCGCCATTTTCAATCGCAAAAGAAAGCACACCAAACTCGGCGTTGAGCGCGTCGGCGCTGGCATCGCTCTGAGTTGTAACGGTGATGTTGGCTGCGTCAAAACCTGATTTGATCAGCCCAGCCAAAATCGCTTTGCCCATCGAGCCGGTGCCAAGAATCGCAAGTCTTTGAATATTCACAAGTCAAGTCTAAAGCGAGCCAAGTTTGTCTGCGGTGGCGTGTAACTTTGAAACAAACTCTTCACCCCACGGAGGCCCCATGGCTAGCGCCAAAAACAAAAACGATTTTGCTTGCACCGAATGCGGCTGGAGCACAATCAAGTGGGCTGGTCGTTGTGGCGAGTGTCAATCTTGGGGCACCGTTCAACCTGTCGGCGCTGCCACTGGAGTCGCGGCAAAGCGGGTTGCACCCGTTGCTATAGCGCCATCAAGCGCAGCAAAACCAATCACCGAAGTGAGCACCATTCAAGCCTCAAACCAATCGACGGGCGTGGGCGAGTTTGACCGTGTTTTGGGTGGCGGTCTAGTTGCAGGCGCAGTGGTTTTGCTTTCGGGCGAACCGGGTGTCGGCAAGTCAACGCTGTTGCTTTCAGTGGCCGCCAAAGCTGCTGCGCGCGGTCTAAAAGTGCTTTATGTTAGCGGCGAAGAGTCGGTTGGGCAGATCAAGTTGCGTGCCGAGCGCACCGGCGGCCTCGAGCCACTGCTTTATCTGGCAGCCGAGACTGACTTAGCAACAGTGCTTGGTCAGATCGATGAGGTAGCACCTGATCTTTTGGTTGTCGACTCGGTTCAGACGATTGCCTCGGCTGAAATCGAAGGCGCGGCGGGCATGCCGAGCCAAATTCGTGAGGTTGCGAGCAACATCATCAAAGTGGCAAAAGAACGAGCGCTGTCAGTGCTGCTGGTTGGCCACGTAACCAAAGACGGCACCATCGCCGGCCCAAGAGTGCTCGAGCACTTGGTCGACGTAGTTTGCCACTTTGAAGGCGACCGCCAAACTTCGCTGCGCTTTGTTCGATGCCAAAAGAACCGCTTTGGCCCAACCGACGAAGTGGGTTGTTTCGAAATGACCGGTGATGGCATCGCTGAAGTGCCAGACCCCAGTGGCCTATTTTTGAGCCGTGGCGACACCCCTGTTTCAGGCACCTGTGTGACAGTAACCATCGAAGGCCGAAGGCCCATGATTGCTGAAGTTCAGGCTCTTGTGGTCAAGTCTTCGGCACCTCAGCCAAGGCGAGTGGTCAACGGCGTTGACGCCTCGCGCGTTTCGATGCTGCTCGCAGTGCTTGAGCGCCGCGCAGGCCTTCGACTGAGCGAACACGAAGTCTATGTGTCAACTGTTGGCGGTGTGCGCCTGAGCGAGCCTGCAGCCGACTTGGCAATCGCTTTGGCTATTGCCTCGGCCATGCAAGACAAGCCAATCGCGCATAACCTGGCTGCTTTTGGCGAGATCAGCCTCGCCGGCGAGATTCGCGCTGTTACCGGCGCTAAGATTCGTCAGGCAGAGGCCGACCGCTTGGGCTTTGCACGTGGCATTGATAGTTCGGTGGGCAACCTGCGCGCTGCCTTAGCACTGGGTTTGAACTGGTAACTTCTAACGAAGAATGAAGGCGCCTTGGGTTTTATCGCTCAGCACGCCAGCCACCGAAACACTTAGGTGAAAGGTTGCTCCCCCGGCCGGAACAACAGCTTGGCCCGAGGCCGCGTTGCAGCCGGTGGTTGACGAACGCACGCGATCCCACGAGGTCGGTTGGCTGTTCAAAGTTTGGCCGACTTTGATGACCATGGTCTTGTCAAAAGTGTCGCTGCGATCACAGTCTTTCGAGCTCCAATAAATCTCAGAGCCGCTGGTGACGGTCAAAAACTGCTGCGCGCTGCCAACGTTGAAACTGCAATCTACCGCACCGATGTTTTTGAGCGAAAAGCCAAAATATGGCGTTTCGGTCGGGCCAAAGCTCTGCCTAGGGTCAGTCAAAGTCTTATCGGTGACGATTGGCTTGACTGCGATGGCACCCGGGGCGCAAGGCTCACCTGCACCCGCAGTTGCGGCTGCAGTTAAAGTTGGGTTGCCTTTTGCAACGCCTGCTGAATGATTGATGCCATTGGCTAACGAGGCAATGCCCCAAATAATGGCAATGACCAGCACCAGCAAAAATCCACAGCCAATTTGGCGTCGACGATAAACCTGCTTAGGCAGTGGTCGGCGGTTTTGGTTTTGGTTGCTCACAGGGCTATTAAAGCAGTGAGCCTAAAGAAGCTTGAGCATTCGAGTGTTACCCAGCGTGTTTTGTTTCACGCGAGCAAGATCAAGAAACTCTGCGATGCCCTCGTCGTTTGATCGAACCATCTCGGCGAAAGTGTCTTCGTCAACCGGGGTGTCAGCAATCGGCTCGAAACCGTGACGGCCAAAAAACTCGGTTTCAAAAGTCAGGCAAAATATGCGCTTGATGCCCAGCTCGGCGGCTCGTGCAAAAAGCGCCTCAATAATGATGTGGCCGATGCCCTTGCCCTGCAGGTTAGTGTCGATTACTACACTGCGAATCTCGGCAAGGTCTTGCCACATAACGTGCAAAGCCCCGCAACCGACAACCACATCGTTTTCGTCAACAGCCAAGATCATCTCTTGAACCTGTTCATACATTTCAACTTTTTCGCGGCCGAGCAAAACACTGCGATCGACCCAAGGTTGGCGCAAAGCGTGCACTGCTGGAATGTCAGTGGCCCTGGCCGGTCGAACCTGATAAGTCATAAAGCAATGTTACCGATGGCAAACGCACGAAACCCCCGCGCTGGGCGGGGGTTTCGATTAACGCTTGTTAGCTTTTAGGTAACTTTGCCAGAACAGCGACTTACAGTGCTTGGGTTACTGTTTCGCGAACTTGAGCTTTTGACTCAAACGTGAAGGCGCCGTCAACAAAATCAACAATGACGTGCGTGGCTGCGCCAAGCTCGCCGTGCAAGATTTTCTCGCTGAGTTTGTCTTCAACCTCTCGCTGAACTGCTCGACGCAATGGTCGGGCACCCAACGCTGGGTCGAAGCCGATCTCGATTAGGCGATCCTTCGCAGCAGAGCTGACCTCGATGGTCATGTCGCGGTCTTCAAGGCGAACCGAAAGACGCTTGATGAACAGGTCGACAATCTGACGAAGCTCTTCTTTGTTGAGCTGAGGGAACACGATGGTCTCGTCAACACGGTTCAAGAACTCTGGCTTAAAGTTGCGCTTGAGCTCTTCGTTGACTTTGCCCTTCATCACTTCGTAATCGTTCTGAGCGTTGCCTTCAAGAGCAAAGCCCATGGTGCCGCGTGAGATGTCGCGTGTGCCAAGGTTGGTGGTCATGATGATCACCGTGTTCTTAAAGTCAACGATGCGACCCTGGCCATCGGTCAAACGGCCCTCTTCAAGAATCTGAAGCAGCGAGTTGAAGATGTCTGGGTGAGCTTTTTCGATTTCGTCGAACAACACAACCGAGAATGGCTTGCGGCGAACTTTTTCGGTTAGCTGGCCACCCTCTTCGAAGCCTACGAAGCCCGGAGGCGCACCGAATAGGCGCGAAACTGTGTGCTTCTCGCCGTATTCGCTCATGTCTAGCGAAATCAAGGCGCCTTCGTCGTCGAACAAGAACTCGGCCAACGCCTTGGCTAGTTCGGTCTTGCCCACACCGGTTGGGCCGGCAAAGATGAATGAACCCGACGGGCGCTTCGGGTCTTTTAGGCCTGCGCGCTGACGGCGAATCGTCTTTGAAAGAGCGGCGATGGCTTCTTCTTGACCGATGACGCGTTTGTGAAGCTCTTGCTCCATAAAAATGAGCTTGGCCGATTCTTCTTCGGTGAGCTTGAAAACCGGAATGCCGGTTGCCTGCGCCAAAACTTCGGCGATGAGACCTTCATCGACAATTCCCTGGGCGCGAACGTTGCCGTCACGGTATTGCTTTTCAAGGCGCACACGCTCGGCGCCCAACTTCTTTTCTTCATCGCGCTTTGACGCAGCAAGTTCAAAGTCTTGGCCTTCGATTGCTTTCTCTTTAGCAACGCGAACCGCAACGATTTTCTCTTCGATTTCGCGCAGCTCAGGCGGCGACGACAAAATCGACAGGCGCAGGCGAGCGCCGGCCTCATCGATCAGGTCGATCGCTTTGTCTGGCAAGAAGCGGTCGGTCACATAGCGGTCAGCCATGCTCGCGGCAGCCACGATGGCAGCATCGGTGATTGAAACCTTGTGGTGGGCTTCGTAGCGGTCGCGAAGACCTTTCAGAATGTTGATGGTGTGTGGCAACGACGGCTCGTTGACCTGAACCGACTGAAAGCGTCGAGCAAGGGCGGCGTCTTTTTCAAAATATTTGCGGTACTCGTCGAGTGTGGTCGCACCAATGGTCTGAAGCTCACCACGAGCAAGCAGTGGCTTCAAGATTGAAGCTGCGTCGATTGCGCCCTCGGCAGCGCCAGCACCAACCAAGGTGTGAATTTCGTCGATGAAAGTGATGATGTCGCCTCGAGTGCGAATCTCTTTAGTAACTTTCTTGAGGCGTTCTTCGAAGTCACCGCGATAACGACTGCCCGCAATCAGTGCGCCCATGTCTAGGCTATAAAGCTGTTTGCCTTTTAGAGTTTCTGGCACATTGCCGTTGACAATGGCCTGAGCCAAACCTTCGACAACTGCTGTCTTGCCCACGCCAGGCTCACCGATCAAAACCGGGTTGTTCTTTGAACGACGCGAAAGAATTTGCATCACGCGCTCGATTTCGCGTTCGCGACCAATCACCGGGTCGAGCTTGCCGTCGGCAGCTGCCTGGGTTAGGTTGCGACCAAACTGGTCAAGAATTTGTGAACCTTTTTGCGGGGCTGCCTGCTCGCCGCCAACATTGACGGTCTCTTTGCCCTGAAAACCAGAGAGCAGTTGAATAACCTGCTGGCGAACGCGGTTGGTGTCAGCGCCAAGTTTGACTAGCACCTGAGCGGCAACTCCCTCGCCCTCGCGAATCAATCCAAGCAGCAGGTGCTCGGTGCCGATGTAGCTGTGGCCCAACTGAAGAGCCTCACGCAGTGAGAGTTCAAGAACTTTCTTGGCACGTGGAGTGAACGGAATATGACCGGTCGGCGCCTGCTGGCCCTGCCCGATGATCTCTTGCACCTGCTCGCGAACGGCGTCGAGTGAGACACCAAGCGCTTCGAGTGACTTGGCTGCGACGCCTTCGCCCTCGTGAATCAGGCCGAGCAGAATGTGCTCGGTGCCGATGTAGTTGTGGTTCAACATCTTGGCTTCTTCTTGCGCCAAAACCACCACGCGACGAGCTTTGTCGGTGAACTTCTCAAACATGTTTACTCCTTGCCCAAAACGGGTCGACAAACGAGTTGCCTATTAGAGATGTTAGAGAATCAGCAAGCCCTTGTGGGCGTTGTTCGCCCTAGGGTGAAATTGCTACTTATTTTTTAATATGGATGCTTCGCCTTCGGCGGCAACCGCTTTGGCGGCTTCGAACTTTGCAGTTTCTTCGGCTTCGATTTTGGCGTAGACCTTGCGCTCAGTGCGGTCTGCTCGAATGATCGAACGCATTACCACCCAGAAAATTCCGCCGACCAAAATCGGTGGAGTTAGCGCGAGCAGAACATCCCACGCGGTTTTTAAAAAGTCAGCCATGACTATTTCACCAGCGGGAACATGATGGTTTCGCGAATGCCCAAACCGGTGAGGCTCATGAGCAGTCGGTCAATGCCCATGCCCATGCCACCAGACGGCGGCATGCCAAACTCGAGGGCTTTCAAAAAGTCTTCGTCGAGCTTCATGGCCTCAGGGTCGCCAGCTGCGGCCAAGGTCACCTGTTCGATAAAGCGTGCGCGCTGAATCACTGGGTCGACAAGTTCGCTATAGCCGGTGGCTTGTTCGTAGCCGCGAATGTAGAGGTCCCACTTTTCAACCACGCCAGACTTGCTGCGGTGGTCGCGGGTGAGCGGCGATGTGTCCACCGGAAAATCAATTACGAAAGTCGGTTTGACCAGGTTGGTTTTTACAAAGTGTTCCCAAAGCTCTTCAACATATTTGCCGTGCAACGGGTGGTCGATTTCGATGTCAACTTTGGCTGCCAACGCTTTGAGCTCAGCAATTGGAGTCTCAGGCGTGATGTGCACGCCGGCGGCCTCGCTGAGCGACTCGAACATCGAAATGCGTGGCCACGAACCCGACAGGTCGTTGATCTCGCCGCCTTCGAGTTCGACTTGGTGGGTGCCGAAGACATCCATGGCCGCATTTTGAATCAACGACTGGGTTAGGTCGGCGATTGTGTTGTAGTCACCATAGGCTTCGTATGCCTCGAGCATTGCAAACTCAGGCGAGTGAGTGCGGTCGGCACCTTCGTTGCGAAAGTTTCGGTTGATTTCAAAAACGCGGTCGATGCCACCGACAACGGCGCGCTTCAAGAACAGCTCGGGTGCAATGCGAAGGAACAGCTCAGTGTCAAAAGCGTTGCTGTGAGTTTTGAACGGGCGGGCGCTAGCACCACCGTGAATGGTCTGCAGCATCGGGGTTTCAACTTCGATGTAGCTGCGAGCGTCAAAAGTTCGGCGCAGCGATTTCATCACGTTGGCACGAATCTGAACAACTTCGCGGGCACGGTCGCGCACGATTAGGTCAACATAGCGGTGGCGAACTCTATATTCTTCGCCAAGTACGTTGTGCAGGTTTGGCCGCGGGCGAATGGTCTTAGCGGCCATCTTCCACTCGCTAACAAGCACGCTCAACTCGCCGCGTTTTGAGGTAATAACTTCGCCAGTGACAAACAGGTGGTCACCAAGGTCGACAAGTTCTTTGTAACTATCGAGCGCGACTTCGCCAACTTTGTCGAGGCTAAGCATCGCCTGAATGCGCTGACCTGAGCCGGCCTGAAGCGTGGCAAAACAGAGCTTGCCGGTGTTGCGTTGAAAGACGATGCGGCCGGCAATCGAAACGGTGTCACCCGTGGCAACGTCGATCTCAAGGTCAGGGTAGGCAGCGCGAACCTGCTCGATGGTGTGTGTGATTGGCAAGCTCACCGGGTAGGCATCGCCCTCGGCAATCAGGCGCTCACGCTTAGCCAAACGAATCGCGATCTGCTCGGGCAGGTCGGTTTCTTCGCCTTCAGGGCTCAAGTTGAGTTCGTCGTTCATGACGGGCTCCTTCAAATTAAAACTTCTAAGTTGTCAATCAACCGAGTTTCGCCAATTTTGGCAGCTATCAGCAAAATCGCTGAGCCGTGAAAATTTTCAGAAACCGGTTCAAAATCGTTTGCGCTAACCAGCTGCAGATAATCAAGTTTAGCCTGCGGGGCATCGGCCTCGAGCTGAAGTTTGTGGGCGTTCAAAACCTCGCTCGCAGGCGCCCCGGCCTCGAGTTCAAGAACGGCCTGACGAAGTGCGCGGTTTAGAGTGTTTGCTGCTCGAAGGTCGTCTGTGCTCAAAAATCGGTTTCGGCTCGACATTGCCAGCCCGCTGGCCTCACGCACGGTTGGCGCGGCCTGCACGAGCAACCCGGGGTAATCTTGCGCGGCCATTTGACGCACTAAAAACAGTTGTTGGGCATCTTTGGCGCCAAAAACTGCTCGATTTGGCTCGGCGAGGTCAAATAGCCGAGCAACCACGGTCAACATTCCGTCAAAGTGGCCTGGGCGTGCATGGCCTTCGAGAATCTCGGCAGCTTTGCCCGCTTTTTTGTGATTCGCCTCGGCTTGACCCTGAGGGTAAACCTCGTCAACATCGGGTGCAAACAAAACATCAGCGCCAGCGCCTTCGAGCAGCTTGGCGTCTGCTTCTAAAGTGCGCGGATACCGATCAAAATCTTCGCCCACCCCAAACTGCAGCGGGTTCACAAAAACCGAAACAATTACGAACGGCAGTCGCGGCCCTGTTTCACCACCCAGCACCCGCCCCGCTTGGGCAAGTTCAACCAAAGACAGGTGGCCAGCGTGCAAGGCACCCATTGTTGGCACCAAAACTATTTCGCGACCGGCCTCGCGAGCGGTGTGCACGGCGCTTTTCAAGTCGGCTGCGGTGTGAAGCGTGAGCATTAGCGACCGCCGGTCAGTTCGTCAGGGTCAAACGGTTGGTGTCCGCTGGCCAAAGCTTGTTCTACGGCGCTGCGAACAACTGGCGCAATCACGGCTCGAGCGTCGGGCAGCCCAATTTCTTCTAGCAAACCGATCGCTTGATTCACCACGAGCGCCGAAAAGTTTGTCGCCACTTCGAATGCTTCAAAATATTTTTCTCGGTCACTCTCAGCAATCACAAATGGTTCGGCACCCATTTCGATCACAAGTGCTTCAACAATCGGCAAAGCAACTTTTGGCGCGTTGACCGCAAAATGACTTTCGCGAATGCGAGCCACATCAATGCTGGTGCCGGTGAAACGCATTGCCGGATGAATCGCCAACGCAATCACACCTTGCTGCGAGGCGGGTGCCAGAATCGAGTATCCGTATTCGCCAGCGGTGTGAGCCAAAAGCTGGCCGGCACGCCAGAGGTGGGTTTCAGCTGCGCCGCTGACCAAGTCAAGAATTTGGTTCGCAGGTATCGCCAGCAAAACTAAGTCGCTGCGGTCAATGACCTCATCAACCTGTAACAGTTCGGCGCCCGGCAACATGGCATCGATGCGGTCAAGGTTTTCAGCCGAGACCGCGCTGATGCCGACAAGCTGGTGGCCAGCACCTGCAAGAGCTTGGGCAAGGGCAACGCCAACTGGCCCGGCGCCGATAACACCGAAACTCAGTCGGCCACTGGTTGGGCCCGTCACGCCGCAGCCTCGGGCTCTGTCGTGGTCGAGCCTTGATCTTCGTTTGGCAAACGACAAAAACGCTCAACCACAAGGGCAACCACTAGCAAAACCACTGCCGCAATGCCGGCCCCGATTGTTCTGCCAACCGATTCTGAACCCTGAGCTGGGCGACTCAATAAATAAAACAGCACTCCCAATTGCCAACCTAAAATCGCACTTGAGGTGATTGAGCTGGCTTTGGCTAAAACCAATATTCGAACCGCATAGAACGGATCAACCCGCTTAACCGGTTTGCTAGTTTTAGCTGTTAGGGCGGCGGCCAGGTCGCGACGGTATCGCACCATTGGCCATGAGAATGCCGCTAATAAAATCGCAATCGCTGGCAAAGTGAACACTAACGATGCGGGTGCAATAAAAACGGCTCGCCCTGAACGCACAAAAAGGTCTGAGGCGACCAGCGCGACGAAACCATCGAGCGCCGCAACACTTAGCAAAGTCAAAAATCTGGTTGGTCTCATTCGATCACCACAACTTGATCGCGCAGGTCGGCAGCCAACTTTGCCACTGACCCGTGCCCTGGCAGAACCGCTTCGGGGTCAAGTAGCATCCATGGCACCAAAACAAACGCACGTTCATAAGCGCGCGGGTGAGGCAGCGTTAAATTTTTAGTGGCTTTGAGGGTTGAGCCAAAAGTGATGATGTCAATGTCGAGCGTGCGGCTGTCCCACCGCATGAGACGCACTCGACCCTGGGCAGTTTCAATCTGCTGGGCAAAAGCTAAAAGCTCTTTGGCGCTCAAACTTGTTTCGAGTGAAATAACTGCATTTAGAAACTTTGGTTTCGATTCGTCTATGCCATCTAGGGTTACCGCATAACTTTCAACCAGTGGCGAAAGTTTCACTTTTGAAATCGCTTTGTGCCCTTTCAAGCTTTCAACAGCAGAGCGAATGTTCGCCTCACGATCACCAAGATTGCCGCCCAGCGCCAGAATCACCGCGGTCATTTGCGGCGCCCCTTGACCGTGACCGAAACGTCGTCGAACTTGTGGTTGATTGGAGCGTTGGGCTTGTGAACGGTGATTTCGGCTTTGATGACGGGGCTAACGATTGCGTTCTTGCGGTCTGGGTCTGCCGTGGCGCCGAAGGCGAGCACCATGCGAAGCAAACGCCACGCCAAAGTTTCAATCAGGTCGACCGGTTTGCTAGCAACATCGGCCGCTATCGCATCGGCGAGTTCGCCATAGTGAACGGTGCCGGCTAGATCGTCTTGGGCAACCGCAGCGGTTGCGTCAACCCAAACTGATGCGTCGATTATGAACTCTTGGCCGTTCTGTTTTTCAAAGTCAAACACCCCGTGGTGCCCAAAAACTCGAAGCCC
>CAIYTL010000216.1 GCA_903929105.1 uncultured Micrococcales bacterium
GCAGCCTTAATCGTGGTCGCCAAGGTTACGCCACACCGCTAATTACGTCGTTCCAAGCGGTTGAGAACTCATTGTCTTCTTTTGGAGTCAATGGTCTGAAGCTGTGCAGCTTGGTGGCATAAGTTTCGGCGCTTGGGAACATGAGCTCGTTGTTGCCCAAGCTTGGGTTGCTCTTGATGACGATTTCTTTGGTGCCAGTAACGGCTGGCACATAGTTGACGCCGGCTAGAGCCAACTTGGCAGCAACTGCTGGGTCAAAGTAGTAGTTCATGATCGCTTCGGCATTAGCTGCGTGAGGTGAACCCATTGGAATCACAAAGTTGTCGCAGGCAAATGTTGAACCAGAGTCAAGCAAAACCACGCCAAGGTTGTCGTTGCCAACCTCAATGTTTTTGCCGATCAGGTCACCTGCCCAGATGATGCCGGCAACAGCGTCACCCGCATCGTTGAAGTCATCGATGTAGGAATTGCCCTTGACGTTGCGAATCTGCTTCGACACAACCTGTGCCTTTAGCTTGTCGAGCGTGTTATAGAAATCGTCAGAGGTGAACGAGGCGATGTCGATGCCGTCAGCCATCATCATGATGCCGATGGTGTCGCGCATTTCGCTCAAGACCTCAACTTTGCCCTTTACTCAGGTGCCCAAAGATCAGCCACCGAGGTGGGTGCGTCTTTGCCGGTGAGTTTCTTGTAGTTCACCTTGTGATAGCCGATTGCGGCAATGATGCCTTTCCAAGGCAACGAGAACTTGCGACCCGGGTCGAAATCGCCAAAGTGGCCGGCAGCGCCATCAAAAGCTGGGTCAAGATTCGCAGTCACATTAGGCATGTTGGCATAGTCAAGCGGCTGAACGTATCCGTTGGTAATAAGGCGCGAAATCATCCAGTCGGTTAGGCACATTGTGTCGGCACCGGTGTCTTTGCCAGCCATCAACTGGTTTTTTACGCGAGCAAAATAGCTATTGTTGTCGTCAACGTTGATGTTGTAGGTGACCTTGATGCCGGTCTGAGCTTCGAAAGCCTTGATGGTTGGGAACGACTGGTCGCTCTCGCCGTCGATGTAATAAGGCCAGTTGTCCCAGGTGACAACCTTCTCGGTTGCTGAAACATCGGTGGCCGGAGTCAGAGTCTTGGTTGAGCTGCCACCCGGCTTGGCACAGGCGGCTAGAAAAGCTGCAATTGACGTTGCGCCGGCACCTGCCAAAACAGTGCGACGGGTGACTGGGCTTTTGGCAAACGCTAAAGCTTGTTGAAACATCGGATCTTCAGAAAATGATTTGCTCATCGAAGGGCTCCTAAAAGTTTGGGATGCCGAAGCAACCAGACCAACACAACCAGACGCAACGAATTAGCGCGTAAAAAAATGATGCCACAAAACAAGTGTTTGCAAGCCGAAAACGGCGAAATCCGTTAGCCGAATTTACAAACGCAAACTGATTTCGAATCAAAAACAGCAAAACGCAACGAAATCAGAAGTGAAATTGCGATTTTAGTGCGGTATCGTTAATTCGATAGCCCCGCGAGGTTGCGAGGCGAGGAGAAAAAATGAAGATTTCAGTCGTTACCGAAATCAAAAATAATGAGTTTCGCGTTGCCATAACTCCTGCTGGAGTTCACGAACTAGTCGTAGCGGGTCATCAGGTTTCGGTTCAAGCTGGTGCCGGTGTTGGCTCAGCGATTGCAGATGCAGAGTACGTTGCAGCCGGCGCACAAATAACTCCAGATGCCGCAGCAGCTTGGGCGGCCGGCGAGATGATTTTGAAAGTCAAAGAACCTGTCGCCAGCGAATATGACTACCTTCGACCAGGGCTCTTGCTTTTTACATATTTGCACTTAGCTGCCGACCCCGAACTCACCAAAGTCTTGCTAGACCGCGAGGTCACAGCTATTGCATATGAAACAGTGCAGTTGCCAAACCGCTCATTGCCGCTGCTTGCACCTATGAGCGAAGTTGCTGGCCGGCTTTCGGTTTTGGTTGGCGCCAACACACTGCTGGCTCAAAACGGCGGCAACGGCATGTTGCTTGGCGGAGTGCCTGGCACTCGCCCAGCTCGCGTAGCTGTGTTAGGTGGTGGTGTTGCCGGCACGAACGCCGTTGCCATGGCAATTGGCCTTGGCGCCGAAGTCACAGTGCTCGACACAAACCTTGCCCGTTTGCGCGAACTCGACGCTTTATATGCCGGTCGCTTGCGCACCATCGTCTCGAACACTTTTGAAGTTGGGCGCGCTGTGCGAGAGGCCGACCTCGTAATCGGATCAGTGTTGATTCCTGGCGCTAAAGCGCCAAAGCTTGTCACCAACGAAATGGTCGCCGGCATGCAACCAGGCAGTGTGCTAGTTGACATTGCAATCGACCAGGGCGGTTGTTTTGCCGACTCACACGCAACGACTCACGCTGAGCCAACCTTCAAAGTTCACAACAGCGTCTTCTATTGCGTTGCCAACATGCCCGGTGCGGTGCCTCACACCTCAACCTATGCGCTCACCAACGCCACACTCCCCTATGCGGTTTCGATAGCGAATAATGGCTGGCGCGCCGCCTGCCAAAAGGACCCTGCGTTAGCACTCGGTCTAAACACTCACGCTGGCAGGTTGCTCAATGCACCGGTCGCGAGCGCTCTGGGCCTTGAGGCTGATGCGCTGGCCACGGTGCTTGGCTAACCCTAAGTGGTTTTTGCTCAGATCAAACTGGTTCAGCGCTCTGGGTGGCCTCGGCTGATGCGCCAGCACGACCTGCCCTCAAAACTTCGGGGCTAAAGATAATTGCAGTTATTGCCGAAAGAACCGCGCCGATAAAAAGCACTGGTCGCACGCCAACGGCGGCGATGGCTATGCCGCTAGCGACGATTCCCACGATGCTGCCGGCAGTGATGATTGCACCGATTGCTGCGTTGACGCGACCGAGTGCTTCTTTAGGCGCGCGGGTCATGATGATGCTGATGGCATATGCGTTCAAAATTGAGTTACCGATGCCCGTGATAAATGCCAACGCCATGGCAACACCCCAGTTTGGTGCCAGTGACAGCCCCATCACCGTGAGAATCAAAGTCGAGACACCCACGACTGTGGCTAAAGCGTGAAACTTCGATTTGAGTTTGACTGCGGCAGTTAGCACCGAACCGGCGATGCTGCCACCAGCAAAAAGCGCTCCGACGATGCCATAAATAAAGTTGTCAGCGTGAAGCTCATCTTTCATCAAGAAAACCTCACCCACGTTGAACCCGCCAAGTGTGATGATGAGCATGGTAACCAAAATGACTAATGCTCTAATCAGAGGTTCTTTAAAAACAAACTTGATTCCGGCGGTAGCGCTTAGTTTCTCGCCAGTTTCGTGCGCAACGGGCGGTCGGTTAACGTTGAGAGCAAAGAACACCGCGGCCAAGAGCCAGAAGCTAATTGCGTCAATCATGAACGGCCAAAAATAACCAACGGTCGAAACCAAAATGCCACCTAATGCGGGGGCGAAAAGCGTTCCGAGCGAAGCCATCGATTGCATCAAGCCTGTCACGCGGGGCAGGTCATCGGGCGCGGTGATAGTAACTTCAACCGCCTGCATTGCTGGGCCAACAAGTGCGCCGGCTGCTGCTGTTATGAAAAGTGCACATGGAACCCAGAGTGGGTCTAGCCAAAAAGCCAAAGATGCCGAACTCAAACCCATGATTGTGAGCGCGGGCAAGATCACCTGGCGTGACGAGAATTTATCGGCGATGAGGCCAGAAATCGGCGACATAAAAACGATGGGCACGCCAAAAGCGAGAAGGTATGTCGCGATACCCATGGCTCCAACGTGGTCTTTGTCTCGCAGAATAACCGCAAAGGTTGTAAGCGAGCTGCCCAACCAAGACAGGGCGCCCGCGGTTGAGAGCACATAGAGCTTTCGCCAAGGAGTTTTCATAATTGGCTAGCCTAATCAACCCCAACGGCAAACCAAAACTCTGTCGGAGGTTGGTAGGGTTCGAGCCATAAGGCTCGGCGAAAGCCTTCGATGCGCGTTATTGCAGACGCGACCGCAGGTTTGCGCAGGCCGCCGGCTGCCCCGATGCTCAGCTGAGCAAGGTCAACAGGGTCAACTTCGCCGATGGCACAGCGCAGGCGAAAGTTGGTAAGCAATAGTCGCGGAATGCCTACGAGCGACTGGTTGGTTGCCACTAAATTGAACCCAAGAGA
>CAIYTL010000217.1 GCA_903929105.1 uncultured Micrococcales bacterium
CTCTTCGCAGTTGAACCTTGGTTAGTGACTCGGCTTCTGAAGACGCGCCTACCGAGGCAAAGTCTGTGTCGAAAACATCATCGGCAAGCCACATGGAAGAAAAAGTGGTGCGGGCAGGTTTAACTCTTTTGTCTTCACTAACTGCGGCCAATACAAAGACCGTGTTTTCGTTGATTTTTGGGGTTGCAGAAACCTTGAGCTTTGGCATATTCATAGCTCAATGCTAAACCCGCTGGAATAGGATGTTTTCATGACAGACCCGAGTGCACTGTTTACAGTCGCAGACCTCGACATAGAGGTGCCCATTGGTCTGCACCTGATTGCCAGTTTGAACGGCTTTACCGACGCCGGCTCCACCATTTCGCAGGTAAGCGACAACATCTTTGCAAATTTTGACCACCACCTTTTGGTCGAGTTCAATAACGACGAACTTCTCGATTACCGGGCTCGCAGACCCATCATGTATTTCGAGAAAGACCACATTGCTGACTACGAACCAGCGACCCTCGGCATTTTCTTGGTTTATGACGAAGCTAGACAGCCGTTTTTGTTTTTGCACGGTTACGAGCCCGATTTTCAGTGGGAACGATTCGTTGAGGGCCTGATTTCGATCATTGACCTTTTTGGTGTGAGCCAAGTTAGTTGGGTTCACGCAATACCTTTTCCTATTCCTCACACGCGGCCTTTGGGAGTTACGGTTTCAGGCAACCGTCGAGATCTGATCGATTCGACTTCTGAGTGGAAACCACAAACTCAGGTTCCAGGAAACGTTCTGCACTTGCTTGAATATCGAGCATCTGGAACGGGTCTGCCGATGGTGGGTTTCGTTCTATTGGTGCCTCACTATTTGGGCGACAGCGAGTATCCGGTTGCGGGTGTTAGAGCACTTGAATTGCTTTCACTTGGCACCGGCCTTGTCTTTTCTACTGATGAGCTGCGCGATGAATCAGTAACTTTCTTAGCAAAGCTCAACGATCAGCTTGAAGAAAACGATGAGCTAAAGCGAATGGTTGCAAACCTTGAGCAGGGTTACACCAGCGAGCGCACCACACCTGGTCGACCAAACATCAGCAAGCCAGAAGCCAAGATGCCGACTGCTGAAGAAATCGCTGCAGAACTCGAAGATTACCTAGCGAGCCGCAGACGAAATCAAACAGATGAAGAGAGCTAGCGGTCTAATTGCCGTTGGTGCCGCCGCAGTAACGTATCTGGTCGCTGTCACGCAAAGGTCCACGATGGGCTCGGCATCGCTAGCTGCAGCTGAGCGCTTTCACACGAACGCGGAGCAGCTCGCATCTTTGGCTGTTTTACAGATCACCATTTATGCCTTGATGCAGGTTCCCGTTGGCTTTTTGCTCGATCGATTCGGCGCACGGGTGCTGCTCTTCTTCGGGGCCGTAGCGATGGCCGCAGGCCAAGTAGTTGTGGCTTTTTCACTGACTTTAGACCAAGCCATTTTGGGGCGAGTTTTGGTCGGGCTCGGTGACGCTTTTACGTTCATTTCTCTAATTCGCGTGATTAATGGCTGGTATTCAGGGCGCAGGGCGTCGCAACTGCAGCAGTGGCTCGGCAACCTTGGTCAGTTAGGTCAAGTGCTGTCAGCCGTTCCGTTCGCGAGCTTTCTTGCCCTAACCGATTGGCAAACCGCTTTTCTAGGGGTGTCTTCGGCCTCAATGCTCGCAGCACTGCTGGTTCTCATCGCGGTCAAAAACGAGAGGGTGGCCACCTCAGAGAAGCCACTTGCTTTGAGTTTCGCAAATATCAGAAAACAATTTCGAGCGAACCTTTCAAACCCAGGCACCCGTTTTGCCTTCTGGGTGCACTTCTCAACTCAGTCAGCGGCAACAGTGTTTGTTCTGCTATGGGGTTTTCCGTTCTTGGAGCGTGGTGAGGGCCTAGCCAAGCCGGTTGCGTCAGCCTTAATCAGTTCGATGGTTTTTGTTGGCATTTTCACTGGGCTTTTTTATGGATGGCTGTGCGGATCAAAACCGCACCTTAGATATCGGCTTGTTGTTGCCGTTTCACTCACGATTGCGGCAATGTGGTCCCTGGTTTTGCTCTGGCCGGGAGTCGCACCACTCTGGTTATGTGTGGCATTGGTCGCCGTTTTGGGTGGCGCTGGCCCCGCTTCTATGATCGCCTTCGACTTTTCTAAAACCTACACACCGATTGAGCGGCTCGGTTCAGCTAACGGCATCGTAAACATCGGCGGTTTCTTTGCCACGCTAGTGACCATGTATTTAGTAGGCATTGCCCTCGACCTGACTCATGCCTCACGCTCTGCCCATCTTGCTCTAGGCTCAGCCGCGCCAGATCTCTATGGCCTGGAATCATTTCGCATCGCCATGTGGATTCAAGTGGCTGTGATTTTGCTTGGCTGCCTTGGCTTGCGACGCGAATACCGAATCGTTCGAGAACTCGATCTTGAGCGTGTTAGGTAACCCTGCAAGCTGCAGACTGTGCCAGAACTGATGCTTGGGAATAATCTGCAGATTTCTTGGTTGTAGAGAGCTACAGGACTTTACGTGAAAAATGACGCTCATATGTCATTCCTCGTGAGATACTTGTTTTTTAGACCCAGTCATTTTCGAAAAATCTGAATTTGACATGGGTCTTTGTAATGCCCGTTTTATTGGCTCTAACCAATGAAATAGCACTTGCAGCCCGAGGCATCACACGAGATAGGGGTTCGAAAATGTCAAAAGAGCGAAGCTTTCTGAGCCGATTGCTGGGCACTCAAGCGCCTGAAAGCAAAGTTGTTCCCGAGCCAATTGCGAACCCTGAACCGCCGAAGGCGTCTAAAGCGTCAAAAGTGGCAAAAGCATCAGAAACGAAGACAGCAACACCTAAGAAAGAAGCCACCATTTCTAAAGCAACAACAGTAAAAGCTCCAAAAGAGGCAACACCAGCGACCGAAAAGAAGACCGCAGCGGCTGCAAAAACGAAGACATCTTCGCCGGTAGAGCCCGAAGAGCTAGCGGCAAAGAGTGTCGCGGCGAAGGCTGAAAAGCCCGCCGCTAAAGCTGATGAAAAGGTAGCTCAAAAAGCTGCAACAACTAAGAAAGTTTCTGCTAAAAAGTCAGAAGCAGCCGCAGCTAAGCCAAAGAGCTCAGAGGCTGTCAGCGAGGAACAAGAGATTGTCGAAGCCA
>CAIYTL010000218.1 GCA_903929105.1 uncultured Micrococcales bacterium
GGTATCAAGGTTGTTGCTAAGGACTACTCAGGTTCAAACTCAGCTACTGCTGACGCTAACATCAGCGCATGGTTGACCAAGTTCCCTAACCTTGCTGGTGTGTTCGCAATCGACGGAACAGACACCACTGGTGCCGTTTCAGCAGTTTCAAAGAACGGCCTTGAGGGCAAGGTTCAGATTGTTGGTTACGACGCTTACCCAGACAACGTAGCTCTAGTCAAGTCAGGCAAGATCGCTGCTCTTATTGCTCAGGTTCCAGCTGAAGAAGCCAAGCAGGCTATTGACACTTTGGTTGCAAAGATCAAAGATGGCACCGACCCAGCAACAAAGAACGTAGTTATTCCTAACTTCGTCATCACCAAGGACACCTCGGATGCTGACCTAGCCAAGTACACCTACGTCAAGTAATCCAAAGCTAAACAACATTTAGGAAGTTTCATGACCAACATCGAGAGCAAACAAATATCTGTGGCCGACCGGTTGAGGGCCTTAGCCAGCAACCAGACAGCACTTCTGATATTCGTACTCGTAATTCTCACTACCTACTTCACAATTTTTTCTAACGGGCTTTTCATTACCCCGCAGAGTGAAGCAGTGGTTCTAACACAGTGGGGTTACGTAGTGCCTCTCGCTGTCGGTGAAGCTTTAGTAATCATTAGTGGTGGCATCGATCTAAGCATCGGTGCCACCGCTAGTGTTGCCACCGTGCTCGCTGCATTCGTTATGCGCGAAGTTATGCACGGTGCAATCGACGTCAAGGGTTCAGCCGCTTGGCCTTTCCTGTTAGTCGGTTTGGTTGTCGCTGTTGCGACCGGTCTTTTGGTCGGCTTCATCAACGCACTTCTGATTAACTATGTAAAAATCGTGCCCTTCATTGCGACGCTTTCGACCATGGGTGCCGGTCTGGGTGCGGCAGTTGTTATCTCAGGCGGTCTGCCAATCACCGGACCAAACGATTACACCCTGGTGACTGCAATTCAGCTCGGCGATACCAAAATGCCATTCTCGATTCTTGCAGTGGTCATGCTTTTGGTCGTCACCGTCGTAGGCCTTTTCTTGCACAAGTCACGATTTGGCTTGCACGTATTCTCGATTGGTTCGAACCCGTTTGCAACTCGCGCAGCGGGTATCAACGTGAACCTTCAAATCACCAAAATCTACATGATTTCTGGAGGCCTAGCTGGTCTAGCAGGCATGTATGAGTACATTCAGCTTTCAACAGGCTCGCCAACCGCTGGTCAAGGTCTTGAACTCGATGCGATTGCCGCAGTGGTAATCGGTGGAGTTGCACTCACCGGCGGAGTTGGACGCATTTCAGGCGTCATTCTCGGCACACTCATGCTTTACACAATTCAAACAGGTCTAATCATGGTTGGCATCGATGCCAACTGGAAGCGCATCGTAGTAGCGATTCTTATTGCGCTAGCAGTTGGTGTTCAGGGCCTTCGCAAGAACAACGGAAGAAAATAATGACCGGCGAACTTATCTATGAAGTAAAAAACGTTTCGAAACGCTACGGCTCAGTTGTAGCTCTTGACGGCGCAAGCCTAAAGCTGCACGCTGGCGAAGTTATCGGCCTCGTTGGCGACAACGGTGCTGGCAAGTCGACTCTGGTTAAGGTGCTTTCAGGCGCTCACAAACCTGACGGCGGTCAAATTTTCTTAGACGGTGTAGAGCGCAGCTGGGAGTCACCGCGTGATGCGCTAGAC
>CAIYTL010000219.1 GCA_903929105.1 uncultured Micrococcales bacterium
CGAAGAGCTGTTCGCGGCGCGAAAGTTCGTCGGCGAGCGCCGCCCAAAAAGGCTCTGGGTCTTCGGCTGCTAAATCGGTTAGCAAACCTGCAGTGTTTGGGTGCTCAGCAAAATCGGCCAGCCCTGCCCCACCTTTGAAGTCGATCAGAACCAATCGAAGGCTGTGCAGGTTTTCGGGGCGAAGTAGCGAACGCAGCAAAGCCTTGAGAAGCTCACTCTTGCCCGCGCCGGTGGGGCCTAGCAGCAAAAGGTGGGGGCCCTCGGTCTGCAGGTCGACCTCAAAATCGCGCTCGCCGGTGATGCCTAGCCAGGCACTCAACTCTGCACGCGAGGGTAACTTAGTGTCTCGCGCGCTCGCGGGCGCCCAGTTTCGAGCCCTGGCACGTTGGAGGGCAGCCGGTGCAAAGCCGGTAGCAGTGAGCGATTGGCAGTGTTCATAGATTCTGTCGTGCCAGGCGTGCTTCCAGAAGATTGTGCGCTTCGGCAGAACTTTATTGCCAATCGCTACCCCGCTGGGGCTCAGCCAAACTGGGCCGTTGATGTCAAACCTTGAGTTGCGTGAGCGCATCCAGGTAATTAACGCTATGAGCAACGCACTTGAACCGCTGAGCGCAAGCAGCTGCCAAGTTCCTTGAGCAAACCCCGCATAGAGGGCAAACGATAGCGATGGCAGAATCCATAGAAGTTGCACCGCTCAAGATTTTCAGAGTCAAACGTCTCAGTTTGCGACTCGGTCAGAGCCGTGCACAAAAAGCCAAAAAATCAGGTGTGCAAAGAACCCGAGCCTCTCAGAACGAAAGACTCGGGCTCTAAAACCTCAGTGCAGGCAGGTTTAGCTGTGAAGCACGACCAACGTGATAATCGCAGCGACTGTTGCGGCTGCCTGCAAGACCAGGCTGATTCGGTCAACTCGCACTACCTTGCGGTGACTTTCATCTGCGTCGTCTTTCACTTTGTGGTTGTCCCAAATAATCTGACCAAAAGTCAGAACAATGGTTGCGTATGCCACCACATAAATGAGGTCCATCAGAACCAGGCTCGATACCTGAGGAATCGCATCTAGCGACGACTGTTGCAAGAACACAGTGGTGAGCAAAGCAGTTGCCGGCATGGCCGTGCGAACCTCAACATATTTAGGACTTAGCAACAGCGCCAGCCAGTTGGTAATAAGAACCAACAGAAGTGGCAATAGAAGCTTCCACCAAAATAGGTTCTGTGCGCGGTGAATGCCGATTGAGAACGTCAAAGCCGAATAGTCGCTGTTCGTTGCAGTGGTGTCGCCCAAATTTGAAACATAGTTGTGGTCAACCATGCTTACGCGAATGCCATCGACTGTCCAGCCAGGAACCTGAAACTTCGAGTCATAAGTTGTGTCGCCGTTGTCGGGCACATAAACAATTTTGGTGTTGTCATTCACAGTGTCTTCGAGAGTGATTTGAAGGTTTTGCTTGTCGAGAGGGTAGTTGCCTAGATCAAAAGGCTCGAAGAATCGACCTTGAACGCGCATCACCTGAAGGTGTGCGCCGTTAGGCAATTCCTGAGGCTTCTCGGTGAGGTTAGTGACCATCAAACCCCACTCTTCAACAGAGTTTGCAAATTCTAAAGTCGAAACCGGGTCGGCGTCGCCGGTCCAACGCAACCAGAGGTAGCCCTTGAAATAGAAAGTGTTTGCCGCAGTGTCGATCTCATATGCATTGATGCCATACATTCCAACGGTTACCTTGGTCGCACTTGCTGCTGGAGCACCGGCTGGCTTATAGACGCCGCCAGGGTGGTTGGTAACGACCTGACCAACAGGTGTTTGAGAATTTGAGACACTGTTGGCGCAGCCACTCAACCCAAGAACTAAACTGCCCGCTACAAGTGCCAGCAGGAGTGCGGCAATTTTGCGAGGATTAAAGCCAAACTTAGGCATTTTAACAACTGTCATTTCGAGCCCTATTTCGAGTTTTATAGCTCGACCCGGCGCCGAACTGTCAGAAGATAGCTTAGTAAAGGGCGCCGGTTACCCGACGCCCTTCGATCGAAATGCTAGGTTTCAGCTAACTAAACGGCAGACCATC
Organism: uncultured Micrococcales bacterium; assembly: GCA_903929105.1. Classification (GTDB taxonomy): domain Bacteria; phylum Actinomycetota; class Actinomycetes; order Actinomycetales; family Microbacteriaceae; genus Rhodoluna. The sequence continues at coordinate 2,064 of CAIYTL010000219.1, forward strand.
CGGCATCAATATTCAAGATTGCACCGTTCACAAACTTAGATTCGTCAGTCGCCAAATAAAGCGCTGCATAGGCAATGTCGATTGACTCTCCGAAGGCCGGCGCCATAGAAGCCCACTCGCCAGCGCGAGCAGGGCCAACCGAGGTAACATCCATCTCTGCAACTTTGCCCGCAGTGTTTTGCATGATTCCGGTAGCAACGCCACCAACAGCCAAGCCGTTGCAGCGAATGCCCTTCTTGGCATACATCCATGCTGTGTTCTTAGTTAGACCAACAGCCGCGTGCTTGCTCATTGTGTAAGCAACACCGGCAGCGCCGCCACCAATGCCGGCAAGCGAAGCTACGTTAACGATCACGCCTTTGTTCTGCGCCAAAAAGTGCGGCAGTGCGGCGTTGATTAGATAGAGCGGTCCATAGGTGTTAACACCCATCACACGCTCGAGAGTTGCCTGGTCAAAGTCGCCTGCGGCAGCCATGTTGTCCATGATGCCGGCGTTATTGACCAAAATGTCAATGCGACCGTAGGTGTCGATTGCGGTCTGAATGATGCGCTGGTCATCGGCACGGTTTGAAACATCACCCTGAACACCTGTGATCTCGCCGCCAGCACCCTTAACCTCGGCAACTACTTCGTCGAGAGTGGTTTGATTCCATTCAGCGGCCACAACTTTTGCGCCTTCTTTGGTGAACAGGTTCGCCATAGCCCTACCCATGCCTGATCCGGTTCCGGTGATTACGGCTACTTTGCCTTCAAGTCTC
>CAIYTL010000220.1 GCA_903929105.1 uncultured Micrococcales bacterium
GAAAGGCGCCAGCCAGGTTTATATTTCGGTGCCTTCGCAGACTCTGCGCGAAAACCTAAAGGCGTGGGGCAGCAGCATTGAACCAGACGCCATTTTGGTGAGTTTGATGAAGGGTGTCGAAAAAGACACCGGCTTGCGAATGAGCGAGGTTATCGCCGAGGTTACCGGTTTCGACGAAAGCCAAATAGCGGTGATTTCTGGCCCAAACTTGGCAGCTGAAATTGCTAAAGAAGAGCCCACCGCTTCGGTTGCAGCCAGTGCTTCGAAAGCCACCGCGGCCGAGGTTGCAAAAGCCTCAACGAACGCATATTTCACAACATTCACCAACCGTGACGTGATTGGCACCGAGTTCGGCGGAATTCTCAAGAACCTCATCGCTGTTGCAATCGGCATCGTGAACGGCGTTGGTTATGGCGAAAACACTAAAGCTTCGATCATGACCCGCGGTCTAGCCGAAATCTCACGTTTTGCCGTTGCATATGGCGCTAAGCCTAAAACCATGGTTGGGCTTTCGGGCATGGGCGACCTAATTGCGACCAGCGAATCGCCGCTTTCGCGCAACCACCGCGCCGGTGAAATGCTCGGCAAAGGGTTCACGATGCGCGAAGTTTTGAAGCGAATGCAGCAAACCGCTGAGGGCCTCAGCTCGGTCGCCCCGATCTTGCAACTAGCTGAAGCTAAAGGTGTTTCAATGCCGATTGTCGAGCAGGTGCAACTGGTGATGCAGGGCAAAATGGCACCAAAAGACATTGCGCCTTTCTTGACCACCTCAACTGACACCCCAAGCGACGAATAGGTTCGGTCATGAGTGCGCAGGTGGCTTCTTTTAATGCTTCTGGCAAGCAGACCGTTGTTCTGATTTTTGGTGGTCGCTCAAGTGAGCATTCGATTTCTTGTGCCACAGCGGCTGGCGTTATGGGCGCGATCGACCGTGAGCGTTATAACCTGATCACTGTTGGAATAACTCGTGACGGCCGTTTTGTTCCGGCAGTTGACGACGCTGCTGTTTGGGCTTTGCCGGCCGGTCACATGGCTCTGCCGACAGTCGAGTTTGCCGGCGAAACCATTGAGTTTGCCTTTGACGGTTCGCGCGAGATTTTTCACACGGATGCCTTCGGCAAGCGCACCAGTCTGGGCGTGGCCGACGTAGCGTTTGCGGTTTTGCACGGGCCTTTTGGTGAAGACGGCACGATTCAGGGTTTCTTTGAACTCATCGGTTTGCCCTATGTTGGCAACGGCGTTTTAGCTTCAGCTGCGGGCATGGACAAAGAGTTCACTAAGGCGCTGTTCTTGCAGGCTGGGGTGCCGGCGGTGCCTCACGTGGTGATTCACCGCCACAACTGGTTGGCTGACCAGAACAGCGTGCTATCGCAGGTGAAGGGCCTTGGCGGGTTGCCGCTCTTTGTTAAGCCAGCACGCGCCGGTTCATCGGTTGGCGTTTCAAAGGTCAAGTCGCTCGACGATTTCGCCGCGGCCCTTGAAGTAGCTTTTGCCGAAGACAGCAAAGTTGTGGTTGAGCGCGGGGTAGTGGGGCGTGAGGTTGAATGCGCAGTGCTTTCGGGTCGCGCTGGTTCAGCACCTAGAGTTTCTGTGGCTGGCGAAATCGTGGTGCACGGCCGCGAGTTCTATGACTTCGAAGCCAAGTATCGTGACGAAGATTCAGTCGAGCTACTCGTGCCCGCCACCTTGACCGCTGCTGAACTGGCCGAGATGCAAACCATTGCCTCACGCGCCTTTGATGCGCTTGGTTGCCGCGGCCTTGGTCGAGTTGATTTCTTCTTGACTGCCGACGGTTTCGTCGTCAACGAGATCAACACAATGCCGGGCTTCACGCCTTTGTCGATGTATCCGAAGCTTTGGCAGGCCTCAGGCCTGGCCTATGCAGACCTAATCGACGAGCTCATCTTTTTGGCCACCGAGGCTGTTTAGTTCGCTTTTGCCAGGCAGTGGTCGGTCGCAGAAATGTGTGAGACGGCCGGGCCAATAGCGTCGAGCGCGGTTGCACCTGAGGCTTGCTTTGAGTCGACGATAACTTCGGTGGCAGGGTTGCGCGCAAAGCTGATGAATCGATAGCTGGGCTTTGCTGAGTCGTCGACGAGCCAGTCGACACCGCCAGCGGTAACGCAGGGCAGCTTCGAAACTAACACTTGTGGCAGACCGCAGCGTTCGATTACGGCGGCCGGTGACCCCCAAGCGCCGGTTGCTTGAGCATCGGTTTGGCGGCGTTCGAGAGTATCAATTTGTGGTGGCAGACGCACAGTCACTTCGGCGCAGGCAGCGTTGTTTGAGTCTGGCGCTGCTTCGAGGCTCACAGTGGCGGTGCAGCCTGCGAGGGCTAGTGCTGCGAGCGGCGCAATCACAACCATCGAAATGGTGCGAAGTGCTTTTGTTGGCAAAAAGTTCATTGATTACAGGCTAGCTTTAAGTTGTGTCAAACACCGAAACTGTCGCCACTTTGGGCGAAAACCTCAGCTTAAAACGCGTCATTGAGCGCCTAAGAAAACCCACGGATGCCTCGTCAAACGTGCTTGTTGGCCCTGGCGATGACAGCGCGGTTTTGGCCGCCCCTGATGGCCGGTTTTGTGTGACCACTGACACTATGGTCGAGGGTCATGATTTCAAACTTGAGTGGTCGAGCGCTTTTGACCTCGGCTGGAAGGCCGTGGCAACCAACGCAGCTGATGTGGCCGCGATGGGTGCTGTGCCAACTTCGTTGGTAATCGCCATGGGTGTGCCAAGCGACACTGAGGTGCGGTGGCTTGAAGGTTTTGTTGACGGAGCCAACGCTGCTTGCGAGTCTTTAGCCCCGAGGTGTTTTGTGGTGGGTGGCGATTTGGCGGCATCCGACAAAATTTTTATTGCTGTGACTGCGTTTGGCGATTTGCAGGGCCGTGAGCCGGTTTTGCGAACCGGTGCAAAGGTTGGCGACATCGTGGCTGTTGGCGGCACCCTGGGGCGTGCTGCCTGCGGTTTGGCGCTGTTGCAGTCGGGCAATGCCGATGCCATAAATACTTGGGATGACTGGGTCAACGTTCAACGACGACCCGAACCTGCGATCGAGTTAGGTGTGCTTGCGGCTCAGGCTGGCGCAACTTCGATGCTAGATATCTCTGACGGCCTAGCCAAAGACGCAGCGCGCATCGCAAAAGCGTCAAAAGTTTCTATAGCACTTTCACGCCAAGCGCTTCAGGGCTACGAGGCCGTGCTCGAGGGCGCAGCCAGCTGGATCGACGCCGACGCTTTTGCCTGGGTTTTGGGTGGGGGCGAAGACCACTCGCTGTTGGCCACGTTTGCCGCCGACGCCACCCTGCCGCGTGGGTTCAAGCGCATTGGTGAGGTCATTGACGTCGCGGCCGAGGCTGGCTCGGACGTGTTGCTCGATGGCCAACCTCTAGCCGAACTTGGCTGGGATTCAATCTGGGGTTAAACGAATGTGCCCCTGGCGCACACCAGAGGCACAACTCGAGAGTTGAGTGTTTACCTGTAGGTGAACCAACCA
>CAIYTL010000221.1 GCA_903929105.1 uncultured Micrococcales bacterium
CACCTTGCCCGCAGTCTTGGTGAAAACTCCGATTCAACGGTTGGCCATGATGATCTCGCCCGAGACGGCCCAAAAACTAGGTGTCAAATATCACGCTTCGGTCATTGTGGCAAACTATGCCGGGCCAGTTAGCACGGCGCAAATAGACGAACTAAACCAAGCTTTTGGCAACGGCTCGTTCGTTCTTGAGCAGGGTTTTGCAATCGACGTGCAAGCAATCATTTGGTGGTTCACACTCGGGGTGGGCTTTTTTGTATTGGCTTCAACCGGAATTGCCCTTGGCCTCGCTCAAATCGAAAGCCGGGCTGACCAATCAACCCTTGGTTCGCTGGGTGCGCCACAACGTTTCAGAGCCTCAGTGGTCGGCAGTCAAGCCTTGATCTTGACGTTGATGGGTGCATGGCTGGGTGCAGCAGTTGGCTACTTCTTTGCCGGCGCCGTTGTGCCTTCGATGATTGAAGACTCGACCATCTGGATTCCACCCCTTCAGACTCTCGTGATTGTCGTGGGCCTTCCGCTGCTAGCCGCCACGATTTTCTGGGTTGGCGTTCCTAAAAATTCTAAGTATCGGCCAAGGTTGTCGATCGAGTAATTCGAGGTCTACTAAAAACCCACTCCTCCACGAGTGGGTTTTTTATTTAAGTGCCGGGCCGATGCTCATTGATTTTGAAGCATTTGCATTCGATAGCTGAGCAGGGCATTCTTCATGCCGATGCCGGCTACTCCCACCAATTTGTCATCGCGGTAATAACCAAAAACAAACTCTTCACTAAGTGAGCCTTCGATGAGTTTTGAGGCGGTTGCTAAGGCCGGGCTGCCATAGCCCAGAATTTGCATTTCGAATTGGTTGCTCCAGAATGAAGGCATCGGCGCAAAAGGTTCGGCAAGGGCCAACTCGAAATCTTCGCCAGAGACGAACTTTGCGGCGATAACCTTGGCGGCTCGTTTTGCAGTTTCTGTCGGAATGTTCCAGTGCTCAACTCGACGAGCCAGGCCGTCAAATAGTGGGTTGGTGAATCGGGCTACGTCACCGATTGCATAAACGTCTGGAACAACTTTGCCACTGAGGTCTAGAGCCTGCATGGAATTATTGGTGTGAACGCCATCGACTATGTCGATGCCAGAGCTCGCTAGCCATTGGGTGTTTGGTGTCGATCCGATTGCAAAGAGCACAACATCGCAGTCGAGCTGTTGCCCATCAACCAGCTTTATTGCCGAGACTTTGGGCGAACCCGCCTCAGTGCCGACAGCAACATCGGCGATACCCGAGTTCATAAAGAACTTCACACCCTGCTCTTGTTGCCGGCGCATGACCTCGGCACCAAAAACTTCGCACAAGGGGCGATTCAATGGCACATTGCCTGAACCAACAACGCTTACTGCGCAGCCAAGAGTCTGCGCAGTTGCAGCAACCTCACACCCAATAAAACCGGCACCAACAATCACAACTTTTGCGCCGGGTTTGAGCTCTTTGCGCAGGTTGATTGCGTGGTCGAGTGAGCGCAAAACGTGAACACCAGCGGTGCCTTCGGGCAAGCGGTTTAACTCTTTTGCCGACAAGCCGGTAGCAATTACTAAAGCTGAGTAGTTGTGCTTGTGCCCGTGCTTGTCAGTTACCGTTTTGGCTGAGGTGTCTATGCCGGTGATGGGGCAGTCGAGCATCCATTCAATTTCACCGATTGAGTCTCTGATCGCGAAAGCAACTGCATCGTGGTTGACCTCATCGGCTAAGACTTCTTTGCTCAGCGGTGGTCGGTTGTAAGGCAGGTGAGGCTCGTCGCCAAAAATCTTTATTGGGCCTAAGTAGCCGAATCGTCGCAAAGATTCTGCAACTCGCAGGCCGCCCATTGAGGCGCCGACGATAACAATCGCGTCATTCATGTTGCCCAGAGCCGCGGTTAGCTTTCGATGAAAATAGCCTGCATCGGGCAGACATCGGCGGCAGCTTCGACATTGGCACGTTGGCTTTCGTCAGCCTCGGCGGTGTATTCGAGCTTGTCTTGATCGTTTAATTTGAAGATGTCTGGAGCTTCAAAGACACATTGGCCATAGTGCTGGCACTTCTGCATATCGACTTTGATTTTCATAAATGCCTCTCTTGTGATTGCTAAAAAATAATAAGTTCGTTATCTTTACTTATTATGCACAGGTCAAACGCATTTAAGTCAAGCCGGTTCATCAAAACCGCAAAAGGCATCGTTAGTCGAAGCTTCGACGATCATCGCGTTGACGTGCTTCTGCCAGCGCAACTAAAAGCCAATACGCCGGTTTTGGTGATGCACGACGGTATGAACGTGTTCTTTTCGAAATTTGCAAGCAACGGTCACACTTGGCAAATTCGCGAAGCAATCTCGGCTGGCACCCTGCTAGGCGACCCACTCGTGATAGCCGTTTGGGGCGAAGGTGGCACAAAAAAATACAACTCGAGGCGCATCAATGAGTTTTTGTGCGATGACATTTTTAGCAAGCGGCCCGAACTTTGGAACACTCTAAACCCGCTACTGGCACCTGAAACCAAAGATCCACGAGGCAACTATTTTGTTGATTTAGTTGCGAATCAGATTCTGCCCGAAACCCTAAACGAATTCGGCATAACCCAGGATGCCAAGCGAACCGCAATTGCCGGATGCAGCGTGGCCGGGGTGGCTTCAATTTATTCATTGGCAAAACATCCAGAAATTTTCGGGGCCGCGCTCAGTTTTTCATCGCACTGGGAATTCGGTGGTGAAGCTTTGATTGACGACCTTGCAGCGATGCTGCCTAGGCCAGGTCAGCACCTCATTTGGAGTGACACCGGAACCGAAGGGCTAGATCAAAAATCGATGCCACTCAACCCCTACTTTGCCAATGCGTTGACCGCCCGCGGTTTTGCTGAACATCAAAACTTTGAGGCCCCAACCATGTGGGGCACCGGGCACAATGAGGTTTACTGGTCTCGTCGCGTTGACTATGCAGTCAACTTTTGGCTTCGCAGTTTGGCTGAAGGTGACGCTTGAAAACTCTGCCAACCTCAGCAAAATCTAAAGAAAACATTCGCCGTCAAAACCTTGCGGCGCTGCTAACCTGCGTGCATATTGAACGCACCATCAGTCGAGCAGCTTTAGTTGAACGGCTAGGCCTAAGTAAAACCACGATTTCTGAGTTGGTAACCGAACTCGAAGAGGCGGGGCTTCTTGATCGTGCTGGCAATGCGCAAAGCGGCACCGCAGGGCGCCCGAGCCAGTTGGTGACAGCAAGCAAAGAACCGCTGGTTTTGGTGGTTAACCCCGAAATCGACGGCATCAACATAGCGCTTGTGAACTTTGCGGCCGAAATTGATACGACCGAATTTATCGAGTTCGAAACTGCCTACAGTCTTGAAACCACAATCGCTCTGATTAAACGCAATCTAGCGAGCTACCCAGCGACTGTGCAAAAAAGGCTTCGAGGAATCGTGTTTGCCGTGCCCGGGGCAGTCGAGAGTTACACCGGCAAACTTATCGATGCGCCCTCGCTGGGGTGGCGTGATCTCGACATCATTAGTGCGCTCAAAAACGAACTGCACCACAAAGCTTGGGTAATCAACAATGCTCGTGCCGCAACAATTTCAGAGCATTTATTCGGGGCCGCCAAAGGTTTGCAAAACGCAATCTGTCTTTTTTCGGGGGTCGGTGGCATTGGCGGTGGCATGGTGGTCAACGGGCAGGTGCTCGAAGGTTCAAACGGAGTCGCCGGCGAAATCGGCAAAATGAGGTTGCTGCCCGAAAACAGTCGATCTCACCAAAGTTTTGGCGAGTTGATGCGCCGTGACCTCATTGTTGAGTCACTTGGCAAAAGCCGGCTTTCAGACGAACAAATTGACGCGTTGATTCCCAATTCAAAAGACCCCGACGTTAACCGAGCTATCGATTCTCAGGTGGCCGTGTTGCAGGTTGCGCTTGAAACACTGCGAGACCTGTTTGACCCAGATGCTGTGATACTTGGCGGTTATTTAGGTTCGCTAGTCAAAAGCCGCAAGCAACCCCTGCTAAAAAGTTTGAACAGCAAATCGCTCAAAATCAGGGGCGAAGAATTCTTGGTGCCGCGAGCATCAGAACTAAAACCCATGGTGCTCATCGGCGCAGCCGAAGCAGCTTGGTCAGGCATTCTGCAAGATCCGATCAAATACAAAAAGAGGGCGAAAAATGCGTAAAGAAATTCGTGGATACGAAGCCGTGCGAAACGCGGCCAAAGACTTTCAAACCTATTCGAGCGACCTGCTCGGCGATCGCGACGTGCGCACCTATCGCCAGTTGCCACTCGAAGCTGATCCACCGCGCCACACCAACTTTCGATCGGCCGTTCAGCCGCTATTTATGAGCGATGCCATCGCCAAACATAAAGACGCTTTCGAAGCACATGCCAAGTCGCTGATCCAAGCTATCGATGCAAAAGGTGGCGGCGAAATAAGTTCAGAGTTCGCGCTGCCGTTCGTGATTGGTTGCCTCACGATTATCTATAACCGCCCGCAAGATTATGACGAGTGGCTATCTTGGGGCCCTGACGTCTGGACGGCCGAAGTGCACCGTCGAGGTGCTGAAAGCGCAAGCAGCGAAACCGTTCACCGCGAACGCAACTTTGAAATGCACAGTGATCGCGACGGAGCCGTGCTGCAAGAATACTTAGACCGTGTGTTCGATCACGCCGAACAACAGGTTCGCACCGACCCAGAAACTCAAGATGTGTGGGACTTCATTTCGCAGATCAAAATTGACGACAAGCCGATTAACCGCCAAGAGATGCAGGGCATCGCAAACGTACTTTTGGCTGGTGGCCGAGACACTGTCATCAAGCTGACCACTGGTCTCATCTGGCACCTAATCGGCAACCCAGAAGACCGCGAATTTTTAGCCCAAAACCGCGAGTGGTTCAACCGAACCATTGCCGAAATGGTCAGGTATCTTTCACCGCTGCCAAAAATGGAGCGCGTGCTTGCCGAAGACATTCATGTTGCCGATGCTGAACGCGACACCGAGAAATATGTATTGCTCAACTTTGTGTCAGCTAACTATGACCGAGACATTTGGCCAGACGCCGACAAAATCGACCTGCGCCGCGATCGCAAACCACACCTTGCCTTCGGCTTGGGTCGACACAGCTGCATGGGCATGAACATTACCGAGCACGAAGTCAGTGCACTGCTAACCGTGCTGCTTGACAGCTGGCCAAACTGGGTTTATGCCACCGAGCCAGACATCGCCTGGGCTACCGACGAAGACAAAGACGGCAACCCAATTCGATTCATCGACCGGTTCAACAAACTCAACGTCAAGGTAGCCAAGTAACTGGCTATTTGACAACCTTCTTAGTGGGCTTGGTAATTCTGGTAACACCGAAGTATCCAGGTTGTGACGAAACAATGCGCACCGAAATCTTGTGACCCAAGTCTTTTTTAGACAACTTGTATTTTGGCTTAGTTGCCTTCGCAATTTTGACGCCGTCGCGCAACCACTGGTACTTCAAGGTAACTCCTTGCCCCCACAAGTTCTTCTTGATTGAAAGTGTGCGCCCCACTTTTGAACGCCCGGCAAGTATCGGCTTAGGAACAATCGTTAGCGAACCCAAGACAACTTTTATCGAGCTGCTGGTGACAGTCTTCGAGTCAAAATGATCAAGCGAACCGGTCACGGCGCACGAAATATTTTGACCAAGGTCAGTGGCGCTAAGAGTGTATGACTGGCCGGTGGCACCCTCGATTGCAACATCGTTTCGCAACCATTGAATTGAAGAGTTTGCAGCAAAGTTCCAGTCGAAAGTGGCCGCGGTTAGAGTCTCGCCCACCGAGGCCTTGGCGCCCGAAACACTTAGCGCTGGCGGTGAAGCCACCAGTTGGCCCTTGGGAATCTCGATGGATGCAGATTTTGTAATCGTCACAAAGCCAAACTTTGAAACTGTCAGCACCGCTTCAATAGTGGTTTCGAGATCAGCTTGGCTAATTGTGTAGGTGTTCGAACTCGCGCCATCAACAGGCACACCGTCGCGCAGCCAAGCGTAGGTGAGGTCTGAACCTGAATCCCAGGTTCCTGGGTTAGCTACCAGGGTGCTGCCCAAAGCGCCGTTGCCCTGCAAAGTTAAATCTGGGTTCGACAGCA
>CAIYTL010000222.1 GCA_903929105.1 uncultured Micrococcales bacterium
GCAGCCCAAAACTGGGTTGACGCTGGCGCCGAATGGATTCACCTGGTCGACCTCGACGCAGCGTTTGGCACGGGTGACAACCGCGCGCTGATTCGCGACGTTGTGGCTGCGATGAAAGACGTGAAAATCGAGTTGAGCGGTGGCATTCGTGACGACGCATCACTTGAGGCAGCCTTGGAGTTTGGGGCCACCCGCGTGAACCTAGGCACAGCAGCGCTTGAAGATCCTGAGTGGACGGCACGCGTAATCGAGCGCTTTGGCGACGCGATTGCGGTTGGTCTAGACGTGCGCGGCACAACGTTGGCTGCACGAGGATGGACTCGCGAAGGCGGCGAGCTTTTCGACGTGCTCGCCCGCCTAGATGAAGCAGGTTGTGCTCGCTATGTGGTTACCGACGTGACCAAAGATGGAACGCTTCGCGGCCCAAACCTTGAGCTGCTAAAAGACGTGATGGCAAAGACCACAAGGCCAGTTGTGGCTTCAGGCGGCATCTCGTCGCTGCAGGACATTCGCGATTTGGTTGCCTTGGCAGACCTCGGCCTAGAGGGCGCAATCTTGGGCAAGAGCCTCTATGCCGGCAAGTTCACCCTTGAAGAAGCGTTGGCCATCGCCAACCGCGAAGTTGCCTAGCCCGAGTTCGAACCTGAGCGACCGAGGCCACTATGAGCGTTAACCACGACCACGAACACATCAACCAAGATCGCTTCGCTGACTCAGCTGGGCGCCCGTGGCAAGGCCGCAGTTTTGAGCCAAACCCGCACGCAAACGATGACGGCTCGGCCGACCCGGTTTTGTTGGCGGCGCTCGCCGAGTTTCGCGCTGAACACGATGCCGCTATTGCCAAAATGGAGGCGGGGGAGCAGGCGCAATGGGCCGACCCGAGCGCTGTGATTGCAGCTATTCGTCAAGCGCGTCTCTTGGTGCCGATGTTAGCCAGCCTCGGTGAAGCTGGCGAAGGTGCGCACGGGCAAACCGTTGACAAAAGCGCTGACTTGGCCATTGTGACTGTTGAGGGGCCTGATGGTCGCCCAGCGATGCCCGCTTTTACTTCAGTGGCCGCTATGACTGCGTGGAACCCGCAGGCTCGACCAACGCCGATCGGCGCTCGCAAGATTTGTTTAGCTTCAGCCGCCGAGCAAACTACTCGTGTGGTGCTCGACCCGGGCAGCGACACAAACTTTGTATTGCGCCGCCCACTTATCGCAGCAATCGCTCAAGACCTCGAATGGGTCTCGCCGCTAACTGACCCGCGCATTGGCGAAATAATCACCAACTCGGTTGAGGGCGAACACTCTGTGGTGCAGGTAGGCATTGCCGCCGCTGACCCGGCATTCGTGCTCGCAAACGAAGAACTTCTGGTGCAAATTGTTTTGGTGCCCGGCCTCGAGCGCGAAGTTCTTCAGGCCACGATTCAGCGTATTACCGACCGATGGGAACAACACGAGTATTTCGTGAACGCAGTCGACTCGGTGACTTTTCAGATTCGCGCAGCCCAGTAGGCGCTTAAAACTTTCGCTAAAAACTAGGCGACAGGCCCGGTGAACTTTTCGCCAGGGCCGGCACCAGGTGCGTCAGGGAACGGGCTTGCCTCACGAAAAGCTAGCTGCACTGCGCGAAGCCCGTCGCGAAGCGGGCGAGCGTGGTGGTCGCCAAGGTCGGCTGCTGCCGAAGTGACTAGGGCGGCCGTGGCGTTGATTAGCTTGCGAGCTTCGTCTAAGTCGGCACCTCGGCCATCGGCACCTAGGCCGCAATACACGGCTGCTAGTGAAAGCAGGTCAACAGCGTGCAGGCTGATGATCTCGACGGCGGTTAGGTCGCTGGCGTCAAAGCTGTTGCCAGCTTCTGCTGCAGCGTCTTGAGAATTGAATTCGACCATGGGGCTTCTCCTTTTGAAGTTCTTCTGCTAGGCTAGCCCATGGCTCCGAGCTTTTTGCTCGGTCAGAAGTGCATTCATTTGCCACCCGCGATCACCGACTTAGGTGGCCGGGTTACCAGTTGAACTTACGTTCTGCGCGTTTATAGGCTCCTGCCTGTTTCGTGGCCAATATTGCCGCGACAAAGGAGCAAACGATCACTGATCCGCGTATTAACGACCGCATCCGAGTGCCAGAGGTTCGCCTTGTAGGCCCTAAGGGTGAGCAAATTGGCGTAGTCAAAATTGAAGATGCGCTGCGCATGGCAGCCGAAATCGACCTTGACCTTGTTGAGGTGGCTCCAACTTCGAAGCCTCCAGTTGCCAAACTCATGGATTTCGGAAAGTTCAAATACGAAGCGGCTCAAAAAGTTCGTGAAGCTCGCAAAAACCAGGTGAACACTGTTTTGAAGACAGTTCGTTTTGGTTTGAAGATTGATGACCACGACTATCAAACTAAGCGTGGCCAGATTGATCGTTTCTTGAAAGCTGGCGACAAGGTGAAGGTCATTGTGGTCTTTCGCGGTCGTGAGCAGTCACGCCCAGAGATGGGTGTGAAACTACTTGGCAAGCTAGCCGAAGAGGTTAGCGAGTTAGGTGCCGTTGAGTCGAAGCCTTCGCTTGACGGTCGCAACATGGTTATGGTGATTGGCCCGTTGAAGAACAAGGCTGACGCCAAACTCGAAGCAAAGCGTGCGGCTGACAAAGCTGCCGCTGCAGCAGCTAAAGCTGCGGCAGCACCAAAAGAACTTGCAACACCAGAACTAGAAGCCCCATCAACCGAGGCAGCCGAACAGGCTGCTGAATAGCAAATACAGGAGAAACCAAGTGCCTAAGCAAAAGACCCACTCGGGCGCCAAGAAGCGCTTTCGCTTCACCGGCAGCGGCAAGCTAATGAAGCAGGGAATCAACATGCGCCACAACCTTGAGCACAAGTCAAGCCGACGCAAGCGTCGCTTGAACCAAGACCAGGTTGTTTCAGCAGCTGACTTCAAGACCATCAAGACCCAGCTCGGCAAGTAGCCCGCAGCCCCCAACTTTAGGAGTAAATCACTATGGCAAGAGTAAAAAATGCGGTCAACTCGCACAAGAAGCGTCGCACCGTTCTAGAGCGCGCCAAGGGCTACCGCGGCCAGCGTTCACGTCTTTACCGCATTGCAAAGCAGCA
>CAIYTL010000223.1 GCA_903929105.1 uncultured Micrococcales bacterium
TCGACATGGGCTGGGAGGCAAGCAAGATCGCCGTCGAGTACGAGGGCGATCACCACCGGACCGACCGCCGGGTGTTCAACAAGGACATCTACCGCATGGACGAACTGATCGAACTCGGCTGGATCGTCATCCGGGTCATACCGTTATTAGGGCAGCCAGACGAAGCCAGTTGAAGCTGAGCTGATAGATTGCAACACCCACCAACACCGCAACTGCCCCCGCCGAAAAACTGAAATAGCGGCCATCAAAAAGTGACTTGTTGAACATTGAATATGCATAAATCAAAGTGCTCGGCATAAGCGCGACTATCAGGGCGGGAACAGCGAGGCTAAATAGCACCGCAGACTTTTCAGTTTTGCCATATTTGGCACGGCGCCAAACTAGCAGCAGCAAACCAACGGCTATCAGCGACCAGAAAGTAATGGTCACCGCGTTGTTTGAATAGAACAAAACGCTGCCGAAGATGCTGTTCGCGGCATCTGGTGGCAAGTGGCTAAGCCAAGCAATCTGAACGCTCTGACTCTTTGCGACTAAGACAATCGGCAAGGCAACCGCGACTGCTCCTATCGCCGCTAACCCGAACCTCCAAAGTTTTGCTCGGCCAACCCGCAGCATCACAAGGCCAAGTGCTTGGGCTGCCACCATCAGAATGACAAATACAAACAGCACACTCGCTGCGCTCGCAACCGCAAAGTAGGCAATAAACCAAACGCGTTTTGGCTTATCAGCTTCTGCAATTCGCAAGAGAATCCAACTCAGAATCATGCCGAACAAGATTGTGAATGCATAAGACCTGCCTATGCCGGCGGCCCAAACCGTGCGAGGCATCACCGCGAAGGCCACCGTTGAGACCACAGCTGAAAGCGTGTTGGTGCGCTTTTTTAGCACCGCGAACAAAATGGCCGCCGCGGCGCTGGCGGCTAGTGCCTCGGGCAGCCGCAAACTGAGTTCGCCTGGGCCAAAAGCTTTAATCCAGAAATGCATTCCCAAGTAATAAAACGCGTGCACCGCATCAACATGGCGCACCAAGTTCAAGAGTTCGCTAAGCGACCGAGTGCTTGCCGAGATCGTGGCCGATTCATCGCCCCAAAAAGCCGCCGCCGTGATGTTGTAAAGTTCAAACGCCAAAACCAATGCGAAGGCTAGCGCGACTTGCCAACCCTTTCGGGCTGAAGCCAGGGTCGAAGCCAATGTCGAAGCCAAAATCTTTTTCATCAGGCCTCTAAGCTAAGCGAAAATTGATTTTGATTTAGTGGGTGCTAGGAGCTTGCTCAACTTCGGTGCGGTCGCCCGACCAAAGAGTGTGAAAAGTGCCTTCGAGGTCAATGCGCTTGTAGGTGTGCGCACCAAAGAAGTCTCGCTGGCCTTGCACCAAAGCTGCCGGCAGGCGAGGTGAGCGCAAGCCGTCGTAATAGCTCAATGAAGACGCAAACGCTGGCACTGGAACACCTGAGAGCGAAGCGTTAGCAACCACTGTGCGCCATGAAGCCACTGAGTTTGCAACAGCCTGCTTGAAATAAGGGTCAAAGATCAGCGACTCAAGGTTCGCGTTGGTCTTGTAGGCATCGGCAATGCGGTTCAAGAACTGGGCGCGAATGATGCAGCCACCGCGCCAAATCTTTGAAACCGCACCTAGGTCAATCTGCCAGTTGTATTCTTTAGCGCCAGCGCGAATCGCGTCGAAGCCCTGCGAATAGGCAACAAGTTTTGAGGCATAAAGCGCGCGGCGCACATCTTCGACGAACGCTGCGCGGTCGGTGATGTTCCAAGTGGTTGCATCTGCTGGCAAACCGTCAACTGCTGCGCGCTGGCTTGCCTGTGAAGAAAGTGAACGTGCGAATACGGCTTCGGCGATTCCCGAAACTGGGGTTCCGAGGTTCAGGGCAGTTTGAACTGTCCAGACTCCTGTGCCTTTTGAGCCAGCCTGGTCAAGAATTACATCAACCAGCGGCTTGCCGGTTTTAGCGTCAACCTGCTTTAGAACTTCAGCGGTGATTTCGATTAGGAATGACTCGAGGTCGCCTTTGTTCCACTCTTCAAAAATGGCGGCAACTTCGGCTGGGCTGTAGCCACCTGCTTGACGCAAAATGTCATATGCCTCGGCGATTAGCTGCATGTCGGCATATTCGATGCCATTGTGAATCATCTTGATAAAGTGGCCAGCACCGTCGGTGCCAATGTGGGTTACGCAAGGCTCGCCTTCGGCGATTGCCGCGATTGAGGCCAAGATTGGGCCGAGAGTCTTATATGCCTCGGCGCTGCCGCCAGGCATGATGCTTGGGCCCTTTAGAGCACCCTCTTCACCGCCAGAAATACCGGCACCTACAAAGTTGATGCCCTTGGCGCTAACGTCTTTTTCGCGGCGAATGGTGTCTGTGAAAAGTGCGTTGCCACCGTCGACAATGATGTCGCCTGGCTCAAAACGTTCTGCAAGCTGCGAAATTACAGCATCGGTGCCTTTGCCGGCTTGAACCATGATGATTGCGGTGCGTGGCTTAGCAAGCGAAGCTACAAACTCGTCGATGGTTTCGCTGGCAATAAAGCCCGCTTCTGGGTGTTCACTCATAAGCAAGTTGGTGCGTTCAACCGAACGGTTATAAATGGCAACAGTGTTGCCTTCGCGGCTGGCAAGGTTGCGTGCCAAGTTAGAGCCCATTACGGCCAAGCCGACGACGCCAATGTTTGCTTGAGTCATTGAAAATCCTATTTTTAGGTCGAGTTTGTTTGGTTTCAAGTTTACTCGAGCGCAGCTAATAAAACCTGTCGAAGCCTCAGGTTCAGGTCAGCTGAGAAATTCTTGAAAATCGTAGTTTTCTGTGAGTTACAGGGATAGCCTGAAGACATGAAAACAAATAAGTTTGCTGCTTTAGTAATCGCTTCGATCGTTTCGGTGGCGTCTCTGAGTTTTGCTGCTACAGCCCAAGCGGCTGATGCGCCAGTGGCCATAAATTCGCCGTCTTTTAGCATTGCCGATGACGGCACCTATAACTATGTGCCGGGTGAATGGTCTGGTGACGTAACCTCGTTGACAATGGCCTGGTATTCGTGCCCAAGTGCACAGCTCGGTGCAATCGGTGACGCAACCGAGCTAACCACCCAACTAACCGACGCCGGTTGCACTTTTGTCTCAAGCGAGCACACTCTTGCCGCTGATACTTTCGACAACGTCTCGACGTTCCCCGTGGTGATCGAAATCGCCAACGAGACCTCGGCAGCATTCATGGGCAACAACTTTGTGATGTATGACAAGAGCCTTGGCCCGATCGCCTACTCGGCTGCCCCTCAGGCCGCCGTGGTCGCCACTCGAACTTTGCATTTTTCGGGCAACTCAGCCTATTTGAATGCCGAGTCACGGTCAGCGCTGAACGCTTTGCTGGCCAAGGTGACTAAGACCTCAAAGGTTTCGATCACAATCGACGCATATGCGGCTAAAGGTGGTTCGGCTGCCAAAAATCACGCGATTGCGCGTGGCCGTGCTCGCCAAGTTATGTTCTTCTTCAAGAGGCATGCAA
>CAIYTL010000224.1 GCA_903929105.1 uncultured Micrococcales bacterium
CTTTACTTTCTTGAAAGTGTTACTTCGCCTTGGTTGGAGCTTTAGCTAACGCTGGTGAATGCTGCGAGCAGTTGAGCTGCATCGTTTGTAACAAGGGCTTCGCCAACCAAAACAACATCGGCACCACCGCGTCGGTAATTCTCGACATCGTCAACAGTTCGCACCGCTGACTCTGCCACTTTGATGACACCTTCGGGAATCGCAGGTGAAAGCTTGGCAAAAAGGTTTCGATCAGTCTCGAAAGTTGAAAGGTCGCGAGCGTTGATTCCCAGCAGCTTTGCATCAACATCTAGTGCTCGCGAAACTTCGTCGGCACTGTGCGTTTCGATGAAAGCGGTCATGCCGAGTTCTTCGGCAAAATGCTTCAGACGCAAAATGTCTTTTTGCTGCAGGCCCGCAACGATTAGCAGCACGATGTCGGCCCCGGCAGCGCGAGCTTCAAGAATCTGATATTCGTTGGCAATGAAGTCTTTGCGCAACAGCGGCACGGTGACAGCGGCTCGAACGGCCACCAAGTCTTCAAGATTGCCCTTGAAACGACGCTCTTCGGTTAGCACGCTGATGGCGCTGGCATTGTTATTTGCATAGGTCGTGGCCAAAGCGGCAGGGTCAGCAATTTCGGCCATTTGCCCTTTTGAAGGGCTTGCGCGCTTAACTTCGGCTAAAACCTTGATGTGATTTGCGGGAGCCAAGAAAGCTAGCGCGTCTAGAGCAGCGGGCGAGGCCAGTGCTGCGCGCTCAACTTGACTGGCTGAAACTAATTCAGCGCGACGAGCGGCATCGGCAACGGAACCCGCATAGAGTTCCTCAAGCAATTAGTGACCGGCGCCTTTTGACTTTGAGCCACCAACGCCATAGCCAGCGCGCTTCAAGAACCATCCGACGAAAATGCCCGCAATGGCAAGTACGCCAGAGGCATAAACCAATACTGGTTGCTCTAGCCAGAAGAAAAGTGTGCCAGCGGTTACAGCGACCATGATGATGATTACGGTCGTCCAAGAAGCTACTGAGTCTCCGTGACCTGGTTCAATGCTGTGATCAATCATGATTACCTTTCTGATGCTTCAATCTTATCAAAGCTCGCGCCGTTCAAAGGCGTTGCAGAGTTGTTTCGAAAGCTAGTTTGCCTGCGTTTTGAAAGCAAGATTGCGTGTTAGCCAGTTAGTCGCGTTGGGAGTCCCAAAGTGAAATCGAATCTTCGAGATCTGCTTTGGCTTGCCTAGGCTTGGTGCGATCGCTTCGAGGTTTAGCCGTGCGCGCCCAAGCGCGATATTTCAGGGCATAAATCAGCTGGATGCCCGCTAATAGGACCAAACTGAAAAGTGTGAGCCAACCCCAAAATTGCAGCTGCCCCGTGATTTGATCTTTGACGTTCTCAGCAAGAATCGGGTCAACGGCTATGCCAACATGGGTTTCAACAGAGTTCGAAATTCCGCCGATGTTTTCGCTTAGAAAGTTCCCTGCGGTAGCAACGATTAGAACTAGCGTTGCAACGCTTGCTGCAGCTGAGATGACAACGGCAGTCCATCCGCGTGAAAAAGCAACGAAAAGCCAAGCCGCGAGACTGAACATGAGAATCGCCGAAATTGAGCGATCGGAATCAAACCCAGTGCCGCTCACGGCCGTGACCTGATCGCCGGTGTTGATTTGCAGTTGCCACCAGGTCTGACCAGCAAAAATGAACGCAACCGCACTCAATGCCAGCCAAAGTGTTAGAAAGCGTCTTGACAAGTTAGTTTGCCCTGTCGAGGTTAGCGGCCTTGGCGATGCTGTTTGCCGCGAAAACGGCTCGCAGTGGAGCCCCAGCTTTGGCGACAGTTTCGAGGTATTCGCTTTCTGGTACTGTGTCAAGAACTAGCCCAGCACCGGCTTGAACATAGGCTCGACCGTCGCGAATAAACGCGCTGCGAATCGCGATGGCAAGATCGGCGTTGCCAGCAAAATCAAAATAACCAACGACGCCCCCATAGACGCCGCGGTCAGCCGCCTCAAGCTCATCGATAATCTCGAGTGCTCGTGGCTTTGGTGCTCCGCTAAGTGTTCCCGCAGGAAAAG
>CAIYTL010000225.1 GCA_903929105.1 uncultured Micrococcales bacterium
GCGACTACACCTTAGGTGTGGTGCTGGTGCCTGATGATGGTTCGCCTGACATTTGGCAGAGCTACACTAACTACATTTCGATCTATTAGCGTGTGACTCGCGAAATGCTTGGTACATGAGTCATTTCGCAGCATTCGCTTAGCTTGGTCAAAATGTCATGACCCCCTGTTTAGATTGCTCAGCAACCAGATGGTTTGCCGCAGCAAGAACAGTCAAGGGGTCTTTGGGTGGAACAAGCAATGTACAAATTTGAGGCTGGCGTTAGGTTTCTCAGGAGTGGGTGGCGGTTAGCCTACATCGGCCTGCCGGTAGCTTTGGCTTGGTTTTTCATATTGCCCAGTGTGACAACCTGGTGCTACATCGACTGCATTTATATAACGTGGTTTATGAAATATCAATGGCTCAATGGTGAAATGGCTCAACACCTCGGTTGGGGTGTTCTGATTAGTGTTGGCTGCACAATACTGAGCGCGGCGGTCGCGTTTTGTTTCTGGGTTTTTTGGTCAATGAGCGCCGACCTCAGTTTCACTCGCTCCAGTGTCGCAACCCTCGCAATCGGGTTCCTGTTGATTGGCTGCTGCCCAACGATTGCTTTTTATCTGTTCATTTATAACGTGATTCCTGGTGCGCTCGGGGTCGCCTTGGTGATGCTAGAAACTAAACGAATGGCCGTGCTCGCCAACACATACTAGGTGCCTCGTCAAGCAATTAAAAAGGGCGAGGCCGAAGCCGTCGCCCTTTTGCAAGGTTTATCTAGCCCTGAGCTGATCCACCTGAGCCACCGCGCGTGCGACGGCGTTGACGGTTGCGCTCACCGGTTGGGCGAGCGTGTTCGCCGCCACCGTGAGTTGAACGAGCTTGGTCGTTGCTTGACTTTTGGCGATCAACGCCGCCGGCCTCGTGCTTAGCGCCTGCGTGGCCACCAGCACGGCCAGGGTTGGCAGAGCCATTACGAGCTCCACGGTTTTGGCCGCCACGGCCAGCGCCGCCAGAGCGAGGCTTTTCGTCGTCGCCGGGTTTCCATCCGTCTGGGCGCTTAGTCGCTTGAATGCGGCCCTTGGTGCCAGGCGCGATGCCTAGATCTTCAAAGAGGTTCTTCGAAGACGAATAAGTTTCAGCTGGTTCAGGGTTGCCAAACTCGAGGGCCTGGTCGATGTTCTTCCAGCGGGTCATGTCCTCCCAGTCAACAAATGTGACTGCAACGCCAAGACGGCCAGCGCGACCGGTGCGGCCGACGCGGTGTAGGTAGGCTTTTTCGTCTTCGGGAATCGTGTAGTTGATCACGTGGGTCACATCGTCAACGTCGATTCCTCGAGCGGCAACCTCAGTTGCAACGAGAATCTCTTTTTTGCCGCTGCGAAAGGCAGCCATTGACTTTTCGCGAGCCTCTTGCGACATGTCGCCGTGCAGGGCACAGGCGTTGAAGCCACGGTCGATTAGCTCTTCGCTTACCTTGCTGGCCTGACGTTTGGTCTTTGCGAAGATCACGGTCTTGCCGCGACCTTCGGCCTGAAGAATGCGGCCGACCATCTCGTCTTTGTCGAGCATGTGCACGCGATAGACGAACTGCTTGATGTCGGCTTTGGTGTGGCCTTCGTCAGGTTCGTTGGCGCGAATGTGCATCGGGCGGTTCTGATATTTGCGAGCCATCGTCACGATTGCGCCAGGCATGGTTGCCGAGAAGAGCAGGGTCTGGCGGGTGGCTGGGGTATAGGCAAAAAGTTTTTCAACGTCTGGCAAGAACCCGAGGTCAAGCATTTCGTCGGCCTCATCGAGAACCATAAAACTGATTTTGCTCAAGTTCAGTTTGTGCTGTTTGCTGAGGTCAATCAAACGGCCAGGCGTACCCACAATGATTTGTGCACCGGCGTCGATCTGCTCGACCTGGCTCTCATAAGACTTGCCACCATAAATCGCAGCAACCATAGTTGAGCGGTTGCTCACTGCAAGCGTGAGGTCTTCGGCAACCTGCAGAGCAAGCTCGCGGGTTGGAACAACCACAAGGGCTTGCGCGCCGAGGCTAGGCTCAAGTCCCAGCGACTGAATCAGTGGCAGGCCAAAGCCAAAAGTTTTGCCAGTGCCAGTCTTGGCCTGACCAATAATGTCTTGACCGGTGAGTGCCACCGGAATCGCCTGTTCTTGAATCGGGAACGGGCTGGTGATGCCTTTGCTCGCTAGAGCTTCGACAATGTCGGCATCAATGCCGAGGTCTGCAAAATTCAATACAACTCCTAGTTGCTCCAAGTCTATCGGGCGGGCATTAAACTAAGACGGTGTTCGAATGGCTCAAGAAATTAGGCAAGCGTGTTTCAGCGCCAAGTTTGCCGGCGCGTGAAGACCGCGCAGCTCGCAACACCGACGAGGTTGACCTTCGCCCATATGCACCTGCAGCCCGTGACTACCTGGGGCAGTTGGCTTACATTCAGCTGGCAAACTTTGAGATTTTGACAAACGAACTCAAATATTCTCCAAACAACTTTTATAAACATGAGCTGAGCGAAGCCGCCACCAAGAGCTATAGCAAATACCGTGCGGTAGCCAAGCAGATCGCAGCACTTGGGCTTGACGTGACCGATGCTACTGACCCATTCGTTGAGCGCATTGAAACTTTTCACTCGCGCACCCGCGGCACCGACTGGTACGAAACCGTCATCAAGGTTTATTTGGTGAGCGGTTTGCTCGACGACTTTTATCGTCGCCTAGCGGTGGCACTTGAACCAACTTCGCGCGCCGCAATCGAAAAAGCGCTCGACGACAAAACCATTGAAAAGTTTGCTGTGCGCATTTTGGTTGAGGCGATGAGCGATAACCCAGCTTTGGCCAGCCGCTTGGCACTTTGGGGGCGCCGAATCATGGGCGATACTTTGCTTGAGCTGCGCGCGGCGTTTGACAACCGCAAACTAGCGGGCGTTAGCGAAGGCACTCGGCTGAGCATTGCCGAAGAGCGCGAAGCTAACCTCGAGGCTTATACCAAGCTTGAACCTTTAGTGAGCGAACTTATTGGCAAGCACACCATGCGCATGGATGTCTTGGGCCTAACGGCTTAGCCGAAGGCGAGCATCCGTTCAAAAATTATTCGGTGACGTAGACATCTTCAGCGGCAACGACTGAGCCGGGGGCCGATGTCTTGATTTTGACCAAAGCTTCAGCGTCGGTGCGGCGACGGGCAGCTGCCAAACGGTTTGCCCCGATTGCCATTGCAAAAGGCATGCTTAGCATCACGATGATCCACAGCCAAGCGTTCGCAGTGCCAATGCCTGTCCAGATCAGAACACCCCACAAAATGGCTCCAGCGTTCAGCGCAATCGCGCTTGGCACAAGCTGGCCGTAGTCAAGGCTGCGCACGTTCACATAAGGCGCTGCCAAGCCCAAAATGGCGGCATAAATGACAATCAACAACAGTTCCATTAGGCGATGAATCCTACTCGTCGAGTCTCTTCGGCGCCGATTTCAACATATGCCAAGGCATCGGTAGGCACCACATAGATGCGACCTTTGTCGTCGGTTAGCTTCAAGACTTTTGCTTGTGCTTCAAGTGCGGCGGCCACGGCAGCCTCGATTTCTTTAGCGTTTTGAGCTGATTCAAAGCTCAATTCGCGGGCTGAATTGCGAATGCCAATTCGAATCTCCATGACGCACCTTTCTGTTTCTTTGAATAGATTACGACAGCGCGGGGGCTTTTGTGGTCTGCTTGTTCAAAATGGTGCTGGTTCGGCACTTTTAACTCGGATGCTCGCTAGCGCGCAGCGACGCTCAAGGGCTGCTTCAAGTTCACAAAAATGTCGCAACCAACTTGTAAGTTAGGCACATGCCTGAAACTTCTTTTCGCCTGAGCCGCGTTGCCTCGGAGCATCTTGCTGGGCAAGACCACGATGCAGTTGACACTGCGGCGTTGGCACCTGTTTTGGCTCTTGACGCTGCGAGCGTTGCCACTGTTGTGGGCGCCCCTGGCGCGGGCAAAACGTTTGCTTTGACCGAGTGGGTGAAAGCCGCGGTGAAGGCAGGTCGTCACCCAGACTCGATTTTGGTGATCGCGGCTAACCGCAGCGCGGCCACCATTTTGCGCGACAAACTAGCGTTGCAGTTGCAAACCGCAACCGGTGGCGCCTTGGCTCGAAGCCTGAACTCTTTTGCTTTTGGGCTGCTACACGCGGCCGCTCTTGGCTCTGGCAAAACCCTGCCGACACTGATTAGCGGCAGCGAGCAAGACCGCATTCTGACCCAAATTTTGGCCGAGGTCGACCCGACCAACACACCTTTTAACGCTTTGACTTTGGGCTTGGCTGGCTTTCGCGCTGAGGTGCGCGACACTCTGGCAGTGATTCAAGAACATGAACTTAGCGCCACCGAACTTCGTTCGCTGGCGGCCCAACACGATCGCGCCGGGTGGGCGTTTAGCGCCGATGTCTATGAGGCTTATCTTTCAGTTGTTGGCGGTGCCGAGTTTGAGCAGCGTTTTGAGCCGAGCACACTTTTGCACCATGCTCGACGTCATGTTGAGGCGCAGCCTGAGTTGCTCGATGAAATCGATGTTGTTTTGGTTGACGACTCTCAAGAGCTAACACCGGCAGCGGTTAAGTTTTTGAAAGCCGTTGTTGAGGCCAAATATTCGGCCGAATCACAAAAATCTTCGAACCGGGGCTTGATTTTGTTTGGCGACCCTGACGTTTCAACACTTGGCTTTCGGGCAGCCGACCCTCAAACCATGGCTTTGCTAACTCGCGAAATTGCCGCCAGTCGGGGTCAAAGCTCACAGGTGGTCACGCTCGAACCAACTCGCCAAGCTCGGCCAGCTCAGTTGAGTCGCCTGCTGGCAAAAATCAGCGCAAGCATCGACACCGCGCTCGGTGGCACTCAACGCCGCAGCCTTGTGCAGCCTCAGCCTGCCGAGGCCGAAGGCGCCGTTGAAACCGTAGTAATGCGTGACCGAGTATCTGAGATCTCTTGGCTGGCGCGTCGCCTTCGCGAGCTTCACCTCTATGAAGGCATCGAGTGGGCCGACATGGCTGTGGTTGCTCGCAGCCGAGGTGAACTCGCGCACCTCGAAACGGCTTTGGCCAGTGAATCAGTGCCCACCAGAGTAGCTGGTGCTGCAACTGCATTGCGCGACGAGTTCGCCAGTCGAGCTCTGCTGCGCATCGCGCAAGCCGTCATGAGCGACGAACCGGTCACGCTTGAACTCGCAACCGAATTGTTGGCCTCGCCTTATGCGGGTCTCGACAACCTTGCCATGCGTCGGTTGCGCAGGGTGCTTAGACGCCAAGAACTCGACGCCGAAGGCACTCGAAACGGCAATGAACTCATCACTGACCTGTTCTTGAGCGTCGGCTCGGCGGCAACTCTTGAAAACTCTGAGGGCCGCAAAGCCAACCGTTTCATAAAAACTTTTTTTGAAGCCAAAGAACTTGTGGCTAAACCACACTTCAACATCGAAGAGCTGCTCTGGTTGATTTTTGACTCAAGCAAAGTTGGCAAAACTTGGCAGGCACTGAGCGAAGGCATCGGCGAGGTGGCACTACAAGCCAACCGAAACCTCGACGCGGTGGCAGCCCTGTTTGCTGCCGCCAACCGTTATGTCGAGCGCGATGCCAACGCTTCAGCTAAAGATTTTGTTGAAAACCAACTCGCCCTCGGGTTGCCCGAAGATAGCCTTGCAATCACCGACCGCAGTCGCCAAACCATTCAACTTTTGACTCCGGCAGGTTTAATCGGTCGAAGGTTCAAAGTTGTTTGCTTGCCAGCGCTCATCGAAGGAGCCTGGCCCAACCTTCGCGCGCGTTCAACACTGCTGGCTTCAAACGTGTTAGACGGCGTGCTAAAAAACCGCATTGGTGATTCAAAAACTTTTAGCAAGTCTGAGCTACCAGACGAACTGCGTTTGCTGCACAAAGCTGTTGGAGCTACCGAGCAAAAACTTATTGTCAGTTCACACGTCACCGAAGACAACCAAATCTCGCAGTTCATAACACTCATCAACGGTGAGGTTCCAAACACCACCAGTTTCGAAGGCACCACGCTAACGCTAAGGGCTCTATCAGCCCGCTTCAGACGCGATCTGGCGCAGAGCTACACTGTTGAAACTGCCGAATCACCTGAGCTTCGCAATCGGCTAACCCTGGGTTTAGCAAAGCTAGCTTCGGCAGGTGTCGCTGGAGCCCACCCTGATTCTTGGTATGGCCTCATGCCGCTATCAAGCGAAACCCAACTGTTTGATCTCAATGATGAATCAAGTTTGGTTTATCTGCGGCCATCAGATATTGACAACTTTCTCAAATGCCCGTTGCACTGGTTCATCAACGCACACGGTGGCAACAGTTCAAGTTTCGAAGCCAGCCTGGGTTCGATTGTCCACAAAGCAGTCGAGCTTGCAACCAGCACCGACGAGGCTGAACTTCTAAAGACAATCGACACCGGCTGGCAGTCGCTGACGTTTGAAGCCGATTGGGTTGAACAAATCGCCAAACGCAAAGCATCGCGAATGGTTCACAACGCCCTTGAATACCTCACCGACTTCGAAAAATCTGGGGGAGTCGTCATTGGGCGCGAAGTGCCGTTTAGCTTCAACATCGATCACGCCAAAATAAACGGCAAAGTCGACCGAATCGAACAACTCGCCGATGGTCGCATCATGATCGTCGACCTAAAAACCGGCACATTTCAGACCGGAGCAAAAGACGCCAAAGAACATCCGCAGCTTTTGATGTATCAACTTGCCTACGAAAACGGCGCTTTCGACGAACACATTAGGAAATCTGCGATGCCAGAAACCATTCGGCAAATCGGAATGGGCGAAATAGTTAGACCGCCACTTGCTGGCGCACAGCTTTGGGTGATTGCCGACACCAACGTCACCAACGCCCAAGATTCCATCGAAACCAACCAAGAATTGCACGCACTCGTTGACAACATTCTTGATACCGCAACCGAGGGCATGGCGTCGAACGTATTCATCGCCAAAATAAGCTCGCACTGCAACAACGACCAAGCCAATAAATACTCCTCTTGCTCAATTCACCTAGTAAAGCCGGTGTCCTATGTCGCCTAACCAAATTTTTGCACCGGCAAAAGTTAGTGCCGCTCAGATTTACAGCATCATGACTAAAGGCTCGCGCAAACTAACCGAAGAGCAACGTGCTGCAGTTGAAGATGCCTCAATCGTCACGCCATCGCTCGTTGTGGCAGGCGCTGGCAGCGGCAAAACCGAGCTCATGGCAGTGCGCGTTCTGTGGTTGGTTGCCAACGGCTACGCAGCACC
>CAIYTL010000226.1 GCA_903929105.1 uncultured Micrococcales bacterium
GGCGACAGCCTTGATCGTTGTCAACCCAATCGCTGGTTTCAATCAGACCAGTTCGGCCGCCAGCAGCTACCTTGCGCAAATTTCAAACGTTGAAGTGGCCGGGTTGGTTATCAAATATCGCGATGGCGTAAACCCGATTGCGGCTAACGGCCAAATCACCGGCGCTAACTTCGCAGGCGTATCGCTTCAGCCAGGCCACGGCATTGGCCTCAACATGTATTCGGTTCGCTTTGCTGACCGATTGTCAAAGGTCCAAATCGCTAACGCAATGGCAAATCTGGCTCGCAGCCCAAAAGTTAGCTTTGTTGCGCCTGACCAAGTGATCAAGTTTTCAGCGGCGTCATATGTGCCACAAAAGGCTTCGGCTAAAAAAGCTGGGCCAATAGCAGCTTCGGCGGTTTTGAACCTCAAAGCCGTTGATGCTTGGTATTCAAAAAAGCCAAAACTCGCGCAAATTTTGCTCACTTGGGCAAAACCGACGAATCTTTTTGGCGCCAAAATTCTTGGCTACGAAATTGACCGCAGCACTGATGGTGGCAGAACGTTTTCGGCGCTAGTAACCCAAACAAAATCATCTACCTATCGATTTGTTGCAAACAAAGACCTTTATGCCGGCTTTAGCTACCGTTTTCGCGTTAGAGCCATTACCACTCTGAATTCAAGGTCAACCTTTGGTCGTTTTTCGGCTGTAGTAAAAGCCGCGCCAACCACCATGCCTCAGAGTCCAGTTTTTGCGGCAGGCGATGCTGTGACAGATTCGAAAGCGCCAGCTTGGTTGGCTCAGAATCTTAATCAACGTGGTGGATTGCCAGTGACCTATGTTGTCACTGCTTCGGCACCAGGCGTGCCAGATGTCGTTTGTACCCCAGCTACTGCGGCCGCAAAGACTTGCACTTTCGTTGGCCTTGACCCTACAAAGTCTTACCGCGCCGTGGTCACTGCCACCAACGCTCACGGTTCAACTCAAAGTCGCTTGACTCAGACGGCAACTGACCCGATGTTCTTTCACCAGTGGTATCTAACAGGCAAATATGGCATCAACGCGCCAAGCGGTTGGGCCTTCAACAAGGGTGCCTACCAGACCGGCGCCACGACCACGCACGTGACTGTGGCGGTGCTCGACACTGGTTTTACTGCGCACCCTGACCTCGACAACCAATACGTGAAAGAAAATGGCCAAGTTTATGGCTATGACTTTGTATCGAACCTTTCGAAAGGTTCGAACTGTCAGGCACACGTCACTTGCACGGTTTCACACGCCACAAACGATAACAACGGATGGGATTCCAACCCGACCGACCCAGGTGACTATCAAACGTCTCCTAACTCACCAAGCTCTTGGCACGGAACCCATGTCACCGGTTTGATTGCGGCTGAAGCCAATAATGGCATCGGAGTAACCGGCGTTGCCTCAGAGGCCCGAATTCTTCCGGTGCGAGTGCTAGGCCCCGAAGGTGGCCTTTCGAGCGACCTAGCAGCTGCGATCACTTGGGCAGTTGGTTTACCTGTTCCGCAGTTTGCAGCTGATAACGCATTCACCACAGTGCCACCGGTCAATCTTCACCCTGCACAGGTAATCAACATTTCGATGGGCACCTCAGGCCCTAACTTTTGCGATAGCGCCACTCAAGCGGCCGTTGACGCTGCAAAGGCTAACAAAGTAACCATCGTCACTGCTGCTGGCAACAGCCTCATGGAGGCAACCAATAGCTACCCGGGCAACTGCATCGGCACCATTAACGTAGGTGCTACTTCGAGCGTCGGCGACCGCGCTGTTTATAGCAACAGCGGGCCTGGCGTCGACGTTTCAGCTCCTGGCGGCGACGCAACTCAAACAGCGAACACAGACGCCGACGCCGCGGGCATGATCCTATCAACAATCAACACCGGAACACGCGGCCCACTCGCAGCTGATTACGGCTACGAAGAGGGCACCAGCATGTCAGCACCGCTAGTGGCAGGTGTCGTTGCTTTGATGTACGCGGCTCATCCGGGTATTTCATTTGAACAAGCCGCGACCATTATCATCAACACGGCAACGCCGTTTAATAATGACCCGTCGTTGACTTTTAACTCGGGTTCGCAGGCCGAAAACGATCAGTTAAATGTTTTAGGCCACTGTTACAACCCGCACGTTGCGTTAACTTCGTCTGATTACAACAACGATGGCCGATGTGGTTCGGGCATTGTCAACGCTGGTGCTGCAGTGGCTGCAGCTGCTGCTCTGCCTTAGGGTTGCCTTTTAGTAAAAGCGATTGCGCCTAATTGATGGGCACTTTGTCGCATTCGCACATAAGCACGCGGTGCATGCAAGACCGGTCAAACACTACAAACTCGTCTTCGGGTGCCATGTGAGCCAGCAAAGTGTGAGGGTTGCACATGTTTTCACTTGCCCGACAAACTGGGCAAACTAAAAAGTGGGTAGCTTTGGTCTGGCATTTGGGGTAGTCGCAAATCAAGTTGAGATCAAGATTCAGCGCCTCAAATAGTTCACC
>CAIYTL010000227.1 GCA_903929105.1 uncultured Micrococcales bacterium
GAAATCACTGTTTCAAATAACGGCGAGCCGATAAAGCCGGGCACGATTGGCAACGGTTTGGGCACACAGATTGTGAGAACTCTGATCGAGGGTGAACTGCGGGGCAGCATTCACTGGTCATCGCCAGCCGAGGGCGGCGCCAGAGTCGCTATAACGATTCCGCTATAACAAAAGGTTTTGAAAGACTAGCTGGCGCGGCGGGCGCGAGCATATTTGCGCTTTAGAGACTTGCGCTCGTCTTCGCTCAAACCGCCCCAAACACCAGTGTCTTGGTTTTCTTTGATGGCGTATTCGAGGCAGTGGTTTGTCACACCGCATTCACGGCATACAGATTTAGCTTGCTCAATTTGTTCTACAGCAGGACCAGTGTTGCCAACCGGAAAGAAGAGCTCAGGGTCTTCGGTTAGGCAGCGGGCTTTGTTTAGCCAGTCCATGTCCATATAGCTGTATTCCTTTGTATTGAGGGGCGGCAGCGGCTGTGCTGCATGGCAAACAGAGAATCAAACGGAGTGATTTTGCTCTACGCTAGAAACGCACAAGAGCCATCTGGTTACCTTCAAATATTTTCACAAGTTGGCCCATTTGTCTAGACCCAAAATGAGAGAAAATGACTGACAGCAAAAGACCCATCGCGTTGACCATTGCGGTTATTTTGGTTTGGTTTGAGGCTGCCGCGAGCCTCATCTATGGTGCTTTGCAGCTTTTGAATTTGATTTACCAGGGGGCTCGCGACGTTGGCGGCACACTTTCGGTGATCTTCTTTTTCTTGCTGGTTGCAGCTTGGTTGTTTTTTAGCGCAGTCAAACTGTTGGCTGGTCGTCGTTGGGCCCGAAACGCGATTTTGTTTTGGCAGTTCATGCAGATTGCGGTGGCCTCTGCAACATTCGACCCGCACTTTGGCAACCTGCCAGTGGGCATTATTGGCATGAGCCCAGCGATCGTGATTGTTGTTTTGCTCTTCACTCGAAAAGTCTTAAAAATGACCACGGATGCCCCTGCGGCACCCGACGCTTAGGCTAAATTCCGAGCTGCTTGCGCAACATGGTGACGTGCCCAGTTGCTTTGACGTTATACAACGCCAGTGTGATTGTGCCGGCTTCATCAACAACAAACGTTGAACGCAAAACGCCTTCATATTCGCGGCCATACATCGACTTGGTGCCGAAAGCTCCGAAAGCCTTGTGCACTTCGAGTTCAGGGTCGCTCAAGAGGTCAAAGTTCAACGATTGATCGGTGTGAAACTTGAGCAGTTTTTTAGTGGCGTCTGGTGAGATGCCAACGACGGAGTATCCGGCTGCTTTTAGCGGGTTGAGGTTGTCGTTAAAGTCGCAAGCCTCTTTGGTGCAGCCAGGCGTTGACGCGGCTGGATAGAAATAGACGATAACTTTTTTTCCGAGGTAACTCGCCAGCGAGACTTTTTTGTCGTCGTGGTTCAAAAGTTCAAAAGCGGGAGCTTTTTGGCCGGCCTCAAGCTTTGCAAGTTCGGTCATTTTTTGCCTCTCATTTGATTCACTATTGTGAGTCTAAAGGCAAAAGGTGGTAAAGTTTTCTCTCGTTGCGATAATTTCGCGGCACGCGCCTCTAGCTCAATCGGCAGAGCAACTGACTCTTAATCAGTGGGTTCCGGGTTCA
>CAIYTL010000228.1 GCA_903929105.1 uncultured Micrococcales bacterium
AAATGCGCAGGTCACTCGAAAACCCACGGCTAAAGCCGCAAATAGCAGATTTCTTTCGAACCGCAAGCCTGGCTCGAGGCTATTCAACCAGTGTCGTCGATGCTGTTTGGGCAACTCTCGAATCGTTCAGCAGCTTCGGTTTTTGCAAAGCCCACGGGGCAGCATTTGCAATGCCCACCTATCAAAGCGCTTGGCTCAAGACCCACTACCCCACCGAGTTTATGGCAGGCATTTTTACGCACGATCCAGGCATGTACCCTCGTCGCTTATTGCTCGCCGAAGCTAGGCGCCTTGGCGTGAAGATCTTGCCACTCGATGTAAACCGTTCAACCCAAGAGTTTTTAGTCGAACGCATCGACCGTGTAACAACACTGCCCGAAGAAACCAACATTGGGGTGCGCATGGCATTCGACCAGTTTTATGGAATGAGCGAAGCCGAGGTCAAACGCATCGTAAAGCAGCAACCGTTTAGCGACCTGCTCGACTTTTATGAGCGCGCTAGACCGAGCCGGCGAAGTTTCGAGCTGCTCGCCGAAGTTGGTGCGCTCGATAGCTTGGCAGTGGGCAACGTTCACACGCGGGGCGACATCGTGGCGCGAGTCAAACAAATCAACGCGGCTAAAAAAAGAGCCACAGACACCGACCTGCAAAATATGCTCGACTTTGCAATGCTCGACCAATTGCCCGTAGGCAACCCAGAACCGACGCAAGCAGAAAAAGTTCAGGCTGAACTGCGAACCTTGAAAATGGATGTAACCGCTCACCAAATGGAGCAGTATCGCGAGATGCTCGAAGACCTTGGCGTGGTCAATGCCAGCGATTTAGTAGGCCTGCGCAGCAAATCTTCGGTTTTGGTGGCCGGAGTGCGAGTAGCAACCCAAACCCCGCCAATGCGCTCAGGCAAACGTGTGGTGTTCGTCACGCTTGACGACGGCACGGGTTGTAGCGATTCAACTTTTTTTGACGAAGCTCAAGCGCGTTGCAGCCACATTCTGTTTAACACCAGACTGCTAGTGATTGCGGGCAAGACTCGCCGCACAGGCGTCAACGGCGTTTCACTCATGGCCGAAAACGCCTGGGATGTTCGCGAGCTTTATGCCAGCTGGAGCAAGTCACGAATTGCTTCAACGTGATTGCTGAAGCTCTCATCAATGGCAACAGCTATAGGTTTGCGACTAGGCGACCTCAAGCGAGCGTTTAGCCAAGCCCATGAAGAATCCGTCGATGACTGTCTTGGTGGTCGCATCTTCACTTGAAGCAGCGCCGAGTGTGATGAATAGCGGCGTGAAGTGTTCAACGGTTGGGTGAGCATATGGCAAACCCGGCGCTTCGTTTCGGTAGTTGATTAGCGAATCGACATCACCGCTCGCAAGGGCCTCAGCCGCCCAGTGATCGAAGTCGCGCGACCATCCAGGAGCCGCAGCGTTGGCACTCCAGTCGCGCAAATAGGGCAAACCGTGAGTCATGAAGCCAGAGCCGATAATCAAGATTCCTTCGTCTCGAAGCGGCTTTAGCCGGCGCCCGAGTTCGAGCAACCGAACCGGGTCATGCGTTGGCATCGACATTTGAACCACCGGAATGTCGGCATCAGGGTACATAACTTTGAGCGGAACCCAGGCACCATGCTCGAGACCGCGGGTC
>CAIYTL010000229.1 GCA_903929105.1 uncultured Micrococcales bacterium
GCGTCGAGATTTGTCATGGGTTAAGTGTGTCATGAGTTATGCACGGGTTTTGAGTTGGGGCGGCGGCGCTTGGCTTTGAGTTGTTTGAATGTCTTAGGTGTTATATCAATCGACCTAGATAAAAACTTTATTTCGCCCTATTCTTGAAGCGTGTCTGATAGAAGGAGGTGAAGAATGGACCAAATACTAACCATGAAAGCCACAAGTATCAGTGACTTCAAACAAAACCCAAACCGCGAAGTAAAACTGGCCGGCGATGAACCATTTGCTGTGTTGACCAACAACAAGCCTTCGTTTTATGTTCTCTCGCCAAAGCTCTATGACGAACTGCTCGAAAAGCTTTGGGACCTTGAAATAACTCCAACGATCCTCGCGCGACTTCAAAACTCAAAAACCGTGAAGGTAAACATCAAGGACTTGCTCTCTGGCAAGCCAGTGCCGCTCGACGAGAGCGATGACGATGCATGACCTTTACTTTTTGCCTGAGGCTGCGAAAGAACTAGACCGACTCAACAAGTCGGTTAGGACCAAATTGCTCTTGAGGTTAGAGAAGCGACTTGAGAATCCTGAGGTTGAATCGGCCCGGTTGTCAGGCGATTTATCTGGTTGCTTCAAAATCAAACTTGCGAGAGAAGGCGTGCGCCTGGTTTATAAAGTTGACAACTTGCAGGTTATCGTCACCGTCATCTCGATTGGCAAGCGTGAAGATTCCTCTGCATACAGAGCCGCGGTTAGGCGGTTGGGTCGCTAGGCGTGAATACTCGCGCCAACATTGCCCACATGTAGTCGATGATGGCTTGGTCGCGAAGAGGCTCATAATTTAGGTCTTTAGGCGCAGGCAGGGTCAGCAGCTTTGAAGTTTGCAGGTATTTCGTGCCAGGGAACAGATGCGTGAGCCGCACCTGGTCGGCTTCGGTTAGCTCAACCGGGCTGAGCTTGATGGTGTTGCCAAGAGCGTTCACATCTTTGAGTCCCAAACGGTTTGCCTGCTGGCGCAGCTCGGTTACGTTGATCAGGTTAATAACGCTTGGCGGGGCCTCACCATATCGGTCGACCAGCTCGTCAAGAATGGCATCAAGCACAGCGCGCGTGCCACTCTCACCCGAGGCCGCCGAGAGCTTGTGATAAGCCTCGAGGCGCAGGCGGTCGCTGTCAACATAGGTGTCAGGAATATGCGCATCGACCGGCAGCTCAAGCTTTAGCTCGGCAGGAGCCTCAATCTTTTGGCCCTTAAAGTCGGCAACGGCCTCGCTGATCATGCGCAGGTAGAGGTCAAACCCGACGCCTTCGATGTGTCCCGACTGCTCACCGCCGAGCAGGTTGCCCGCACCGCGAATCTCAAGGTCTTTCATTGCGATTTGCATGCCTGAGCCGAGCTCGTTATTCGAAGCGATGGTGGCCAAACGGTCGTGTGCGGTTTCGGTTAGCGGCTTGTCTGGTGAATAAAAGAAGTAGGCATAGGCGCGCTGACGAGCGCGACCCACGCGGCCACGAATCTGGTGCAACTGGCTGAGCCCAAAGTTTTCGGCACGGTCAATAATCAAAGTGTTGGCGTTAGGAATATCGATGCCGGTCTCAATAATCGTGGTTGAGACGAGCACGTCAAACTTGCGCTCCCAAAAATCAACCACAACCTGCTCTAGCTCGTTCTCACCCATCTGACCGTGGGCGATGGCGATGCGCGCCTCGGGCACCAGCGCCGCCAAATCGTTCGCCACCTTCTCAATCGTGCTCACCCGGTTGTGCACAAAAAACACTTGACCCTCGCGAATCAACTCTCGCCTTATCGCCGCCGCAACCTGTTGGTCGTTATAAGAGCCAATGTAGGTGAGAATCGGGTGGCGATCTTCGGGTGGCGTAGTCAAAGTCGACATTTCACGGATGCCCGTTACAGCCATCTCAAGGGTGCGCGGAATCGGCGTGGCCGACATCGAGAGAATATCCACGTTGGTTTTAAGGTTTTTGAGCTTCTCTTTGTGCTCAACGCCAAAACGCTGCTCTTCGTCGATGATGATGAGCCCAAGCTGTTTGAACTTGACCGAGTCGCTCAGCAAACGGTGAGTGCCGATCACCATGTCAACTGTGCCGTTAGCTAAGCCTTCGATAGTTTCGCGCACCTCTTTGGCAGTTTGAAAACGCGAAAGCGAACGCACATTCACGGGGAACCCCGCGAAACGACCCTCGAAAGTGTCAGTGTGCTGGCGAACCAGCAGAGTTGTTGGCACCAACATGGCAACCTGCTTGCCGTCTTGAATGGCCTTGAACGCAGCGCGCACCGCAACCTCGGTCTTGCCATAACCCACGTCACCTGCGAGCAGACGGTCCATAGGAAC
>CAIYTL010000230.1 GCA_903929105.1 uncultured Micrococcales bacterium
ATAGTAAATACACACAGCAGTTTTGGGAGGCAGACCAACAATTTGTGCTTCTAAATGGCGAAGTGAAAATTTTATCATTTGAACAATGCAGTTTGTTAGGCGGGTATTAGAGTTTCGCTTAATCATCAGCGTAGTTAAGAAGCCAGCAGCCGGCAAATAGTCGAAACTAAAAAAGGCGATGACCACTGCGGTCATCGCCTTTTTGTTTAACCCACAACTAGTCTTTGCCGACCGACCACTGCGCCGCCGATTGCAAGGTTGGGTGCTTGAAAACAAACCCGGTTTCGAGCAAGCGTGTGGCCGACATTTTTTGGCTGCAAAGTAGCAGCTCGTCGGCGCCCTCGCCGAAGGCTAGGCGCAGGGCAAAAGCCGGCACCGGAACGATCGTCGGTCGGTGAAGAGCTTTGCCTAAAGCTTGCACTAGTTGCGCACAGGTTGCAGGCTCTGGTGCGGTGATGTTGTATGCCCCTGATGCATTCGAGTCGTTTATTAGGTGGATGATGGCGCCAGCCTCATCGGGCAAGCTGATGAACGCCCACCACTGTTTGCCAGAGCCAAGACGACCACCGACGCCGGCGCGAAGCAAAGGAAGCAGACGCCCGAGTGCGCCGAGTTTGCGTGACATGACCATCGTGGTGCGGGCCAAAACTACGCGAGTTTTGGGTGCGGCTTTCAACGCCTCGGCCTCCCACGCACTGGCCAGCTCTGCTAAGAAACCTGTGCCGACCGGCGATGTTTCATCGAGCCACGCGTCGCCGGCATCGCCGTAGATGCCAGACGCTGAACCGCTGACTAAAACTTTGGGAGGGTTGTCGGCAGCCAAGATGGCTGAAACTAAGAGCCGAGTGGTTTCAACACGTGACTGAATTAGTTCGGCTTTGTATTTGCGAGTCCACGGCAGTTTGCCGGTGGTCGCGCCTGCAAGGTTCACCACTGCATCGATCGAGTTCATCACGTTTGCGTCAATAACACCGTTCACGGGGTCGTAGCTGACCTCGCTCGAGTTGCGCGCGCTTCTGCGCACCAAGCTGATTGGCTCGTGCCCTTGCTCAAGCAGCTGCTTTCGCACCTCGGTGCCGACAAGCCCGGTGGCTCCTGAAATTAGTACGCGCATGATTCTCTAAACCTTTGCTGTTAGAAATTGTCTGGATCAGGGCCGTTGCGTTCGCCGCTTTCGAGGTCAGCAATCGCAGCAAGGTCGTCACTGTCGAGGCTGAAATCGAACACGTCGATGTTTTCACTGAGTCGTTCAGGGTTTGAGGTTTTAGGAATCACCAGATTGCCCAGTTGCACGTGCCAGCGAATGGCAACCTGAGTTGTGCTTTTGTTGTGCTTAGCGGCAATCTCTGCGAGCACCCGATCGTTAGTTAGGGTTCCGCGGGCGATAGGTGCCCAAGCTTCGGTGGCGATGCCGTGAGCTTCGTGATATGCGCGGGCTTGTTCCTGCTGAAAAGTGGGGTTCAGTTCAATCTGGTTTAGCGCTGGCACAGTGCCGGCGGTGCGGCCATCGCGGCCAGCTGCCACAAGTTCGTCGAGGTGCCAGGGTTGAAAGTTGGCCACACCAATGCCGCGAACTTTGCCACCCTCGAGCGCTTTCTCAAAAGCGGCCCAGGTTTCAACAAACTTGCCCTGAGCCGGGCTCGGCCAGTGAATCAAGAGCATGTCAACATAGTCAATGTTGAGGCGCATCAGGCTTTCGTCAATCGCCTCAAGGGCGTTGTCATAGCCTTGGCGGTCGTTCCAGATTTTGGTTGTAACAAAAATGTTTTCGCGACCAATGCCACTGCGGCGAATGCCGGCACCAACCTCAACCTCGTTGTCATAAAGCGCTGCAGTGTCGATGCGGCGGTATCCGCGTTCAATAGCGGCCTCAACCACATGCACCGCAATGTCTTGCTGAACTTTATAAACGCCGAGACCAAGCTGGGGCAGGCTCTGGCCGTTGTTTAGTTTGATAGTCGGGTTGTCTGCGATGTTGAAACTCATGATTGCTCCTTCAAAGCTCCATAAAGCGGGTTCCACTGCAAAATCACGCGCTCGCCGATGTAGCCTGCGATGTCAAACGGGTCGTTGTCTAAAATGGCCGACACTTCTTCGACCGACTGTGCCTTCACCAGAAGCAACGCACCTGAATATTCAATGAATGGTCCGCTGGTTAGCAAAACACCTTCGTCAAACAACTTTGCTGTGAACTCTCGGTGTGCTGGGCGAAGACCAGCTAGCTGCTCAGGTTCAGCTGAGTAGTGGTAGGTGACTGCAAAAACGCTCATTTGGTGCTGCTTTCTGTTGCTGGTTGTGGCTGTTTTGAAACTTTTTTATTATGCCCGGGCAGTTGCGGCGTAATTGCGATGGTAGCCACAGCAACCGAGAAAGTTGCAAAAGCAAAACCTACCGAAACCAAAAGGGCTGCCGGTGCCGATATGACATCAATCATCACACCGGTGAGGGCTGCGGCAAGCGAGTATCCGACCATTTGACCGGTGTTGACCCAACCAAATGCTTCTGATGTCTCGCCTCTACTGAGTGAGAACGAGATTACGGCGGCTAACATTCCCAAAAACGGGGCTACGCCAAGCCCCGCGATGATTAGACAAATGCTCAACCAAACTGCGCTGGTTGGCGCCACCATGGTCAAGGCAAAACCCACGGTGAGAATCGCGGCATAGACTGCGAAAGACTTTTTGGTTTGGTTGATCTGGCTAAAAATTAGGCCGCCAACGATTGAGCCGATTGAAAAAGTCGAAATCACAAGCCCCGCCATGGCACGGTCGTGAGTGAAAACACCAACGATGCCAACCTCGACACCCGCGAACGACCCCACCAGCAAAAAGCCCATCACGGCACTGGCCAAAACCACTGGGTTTTTCAAAACTCTGCCCAGTTTGCCACTTGGCCGATCAAACCGGGTGCGGGTTACCTCGGGGTTGCTCAAAAACCAAAAAACGCCGAGCACCAATATGACAGACAGAGTCAACGTGGCTATTTCGGGTGAGATTTGTGATGCAATCAGCGTTGCGACGATTGGGCCGAAGATCCAAATGATCTCTTGCAGCGTGGCGTCAAGCCCAAACAGCAGAGTGTGTTGCTCTTCGGCAATCAGCGTTGGGTAGGTGGTTCGGGCTGCTGCTTGAATCGGGGGTGAAAGCAAACCTGCAACAGCGGCCAGTACAACCACAGCGATTGGCGGCAGGTGCACAAAAGCAATCACGATGATTGAAGCCGCTGAGGTGAGAGCGCAGGTGAGCAAGACCCGACGAACGCCAAAGCGGCTTAGCCAGCGACCTAACACGGGGCCAGATATGCCAACGCCAACAGTTTCAGCACCGATCACTAGCCCAGCGAGCGCGTAGCTGTGATAGCTGTGTTGAATCTGAATCACAAAAGCGATGCTGACCATGCCATAAGGAAACCTGGCAAGCAGTTGCGAGAACAAAACTCGAGCAACACCAGCATGGTTTAGAAGGCGCCAATAATTTTTCACAGGTTCCTAATCAGGTTGTGGGGGTTTGCCACACTAAATCCAACTCGGAATCCACATGTGAGATTTCCAATACCAGTAGGGCATCCAGGTGCCAACCCATAAAGGCAAGAAATAAACGCTGATGGCACTGACAACCAACATGAACAGAAACACAAAAACTCGGGTTTGCGGCTGTGACTCTTTTTTGCGACTTCTAAGCCAAAGCATCAGCACATAGGTTAGCCCCGTAATCGTAAATGGCAAGAAGATGATCGCATAGAACTGAAAGACGGTGCGGTTCAAATAGAGCATCCACGGCAGGTAGCCGGCACCTAAACCGAGCAAAATTAAACCAGCGACGTTATCGCGCGTCATGATGTAGCGCACCAGCAAATAAATGGCTGCAATCGCTGCCGGAAACCAAATGTATGGGTTGCCCAGTGGCAGCACTGTCATCAGGTTGCCAGTTGCGGTGGGGCAGTCAGGTTTTATGGTGTCGCAATAGGTGTACCAAAAGGCTGTAGGGCGAATCTCAAATAACCAAGTCAGCGGGTTTGCTTGGTAGCTGTGAGGGGTGTGCAGGTTGATTGCAAAGTTGTATTCCTCTTGGTGGTCGTGCCAAAGAGATTGCAAAGTCTTAGGCACCCAAGCCCAAAACCCAGTTGCCGCATTGCCAGGCTGGTCGGCCCAGTGTCGGTCATAACCGCCATCGGTCACAAACCAGCCGGTATACGAGGCCAAATAAACCGCTAGCGTTAGCGGCGCTGTCATAACCGCCGTGGCAAAACCCTGAGCCGCGATGCCGGCGGTGACCCAAAACTTTTCGCCAAGCTGGCGACGCAAAATAGCTTCAGAAATGATTTGGTAGGCCACAAAGAAC
Organism: uncultured Micrococcales bacterium; assembly: GCA_903929105.1. Classification (GTDB taxonomy): domain Bacteria; phylum Actinomycetota; class Actinomycetes; order Actinomycetales; family Microbacteriaceae; genus Rhodoluna. The sequence goes on from CAIYTL010000230.1 coordinate 4,341, forward strand.
GCAAAAACATAAATGCCAGACCACTTCACTGAAGTCGCTGCACCCAACATCAGCGCCATAGCCCAGAGCCACGGCCGGCGCCAAACCACGCCCAGGTGCAAATAGTCTCGGCCGACGCCAGGGTGGTTTTCGTCAACCACCGCAAACTCAGCTTTTTGCGCTCGCCGAATCAGCTCAGCCCGAGTGCTCTTGCGATCGCGCAAGAGGGCATAAAAACC
>CAIYTL010000231.1 GCA_903929105.1 uncultured Micrococcales bacterium
TCGGCTTCTTGCTCGACGCCCTGCAATATGGCGCGCCTCCACATGGTGGCTTGGCTTTTGGCTTGGACCGCATCATCACCTTGATGACAGGTGCAGAGTCCATCCGCGATGTGATTGCATTCCCCAAAACCCAACGCGCCCAGTGCTTGCTCACCCAAGCTCCTAGCCCCGTGGATGAAAAACAACTCCGCGAGCTGCACATTCGCTTGCGCAATTTGGAGGCGGTCAAGGCCTAAACAGCCCAGATTCTTTCATGCCAAACGCCACCCTCGGGTGGCGTTTTTTTATGTCTTTTTGGCAATCATGTCTAGGGGTTACTCCGACTGATTTATAAAAATTGCAGGCGCTAACATAAAAGTACAAAAGATTTAATAAAAAGTTTTTTGTAATCCTAAAAACACAGTGACGCGATGTTGCGTCTTTCGCGCAAGGAGTTGGACATGAAGAAAAAAGGGATAGGTCTGTTGTTGGCTTTAGCCATGTTTTACATGCTGCCCTCGCAGTTGTTCGCTCAAAGTAGCGCGGCGTCTTTGAGCAGTAGTTACACACAGACGCGCTACCCCATCGTGCTGGTCCATGGCTTGTTTGGTTTTGACAGCATTGGTCCGGTCGAATACTTCTACGGAATTCCAGCAGCTTTGCGCAGTGGTGGTTCCAGCGTGTATGTGACGCAAGTTTCAGCCGCGAACAGCACAGAAGTGCGTGGTGAACAATTGCTCACCCAAGTCAAGCAAATTTTGGCGGCCACGGGTGCCAGCAAAGTCAACTTGATGGGACACAGTCATGGTGCGCCTACTGCGCGTTATGTCGCCTCGGTTCGCCCTGACTTGGTGGCCTCGGTCACCAGCATTGGCGGTGTGAACCAAGGCGCACCGTTTGCAGATGTCATCTTGAGCGTGGCTCCTCCCGGTAGTTTGGCTAATGCGGTGATCGTTGCGGCGGTCAATAGCTTCGCGCAGTTCCTCAATGGTTTGTCAAATCAGGTTTATTTGCCACAAAACTCACTGGCGGCCGCCCAGTCGCTGAGTACTGCTGGCTCTGCTAAATTTAATCAAGCCCATCCTTGGGGGGTGCCTACCTCTGCCTGTGGTGAAGGCGCCTACAACGCACGCGGCGTCGCTTACTACTCGTGGGGTGGTGCGCAAACGAAAACAAACTTTATGGATCCATTGGATGATCCATTGAATGCCGTTTCTATATTGTTTTGGGGCGCTAAAAATGATGGTTTGGTGAGCAGTTGCTCCAGTCACTTGGGCATGGTCATACGTGACGATTACAGAATGAATCATGCAGACTTGACGAATCAGACGACGGGTCTTGTGGCTTGGAACGAAACCAACCCCACTACCGTGTACCGCCTACATGCCAATCGGCTCAAAATCGCTGGCTATTGAGATGGCGCACCATGATGAAGCGCCTAAGTCGAACTAAAACGGGCGTGCTGGTGGTGGTGGGGTTGATGTGTTTGGGGGCGCTGTTTTTACGGCTCAACCCCGAAACTGTTTCGCGGTGGGTTGACGGTCAAGAGCCGATGCCTTTTGCACATTCCCTTCAGGGTACACAGCCCGACGGAGGTTTGCAGATTTTTGGCAACATACCCTCTGTGGGAACGGTCA
>CAIYTL010000232.1 GCA_903929105.1 uncultured Micrococcales bacterium
AAATATCGTGTTTTTAACGACGACGCCGAAACCGTGCAATACGAAACCCACTCAATTCACGGTGCTCTTGCTGAACTTTGGGCACGCGGTGTGCGTCACGTTTGGGTTGAAGGCGGCCCGAAAGTTTCAAGCAAGTTCATCAAACTCGGTTTGGTCGACGAAATTTTGGTTTATCAAGCACCACTTTTGATAGGCGGCGAGCGCACTTCGATGCGCAATCTGGGCGTTGAAACAATGACTCAGGCCATAGCGCTCGAGTTCAAAAAGGTTAGTCGCCTTGGCAACGATGTTTTTATTCGAGCAGTGCCTGTGAAACCTGCATCAAGGAAAGGTGGCAACTGATGTTTACCGGAATCATCGAAGAACTTGGAACCGTGGCGGGCATCGAACAGCTGCCTGATGCTATTCGCCTTACAGTGCGAGGCCCTCTTGCCACCAGCGATGTGAATCGAGGAGACTCGATCTCGGTTGGCGGCACCTGTTTGACTGCAGTTGAAATCGACAAGTCTGCTGGCACTTTCACCGCCGATGTAATGAACGAAACACTTCGCCTAACCAGCCTTCAAGGCATAAAGCTCGGCGACCGGGTGAATCTTGAGCGCGCCATGACGGCTGCAACTCGGTTTGGCGGTCACGTGGTTCAAGGCCACGTCGACGGCGTTGGCCAGATCTTGAGCGTTGAGCCGAGCGACAACTGGACGTGGGTTCGAATCGCGATTCCGACCGAGCTCATGAAATATGTAGTTCTCAAAGGTTCGATCACTTTAGATGGCGTCTCTTTGACAGTCAACGAAGTTGGCGATGGCACGGCAGGCGACAAAAAGGGCAGCTACGTTGGTGTCAGTTTGATTCCCGAGACTCTGGCGCTCACTACTTTTGGTGTGAAGCAGCCGGGCGATTTAGTAAACGTTGAGGCCGACGTAATGGCCAAGCACATTGAGCGTTTGCTCGAAGCGAGAGGTATTTAAACCATGAATCTTTCAACTATTGAAGAAGCCCTAGCGGCTTTGCGACAGGGCAAGCCGGTTTTGGTGGCTGACGCCGAGAACCGCGAAAACGAAGGCGACGTCATTATGGCTGCCGAGTTTGCCACCCCTGAGTGGCTCGCGTGGATCGTCAACCACACCTCGGGCTACATTTGCGCGCCCATGACTGAGCAACTTGCCAACAAGCTTGAGTTGCCGTTGATGACGGTTGCCAACCAAGACACTTTGCGCACGCAGTACACAATTTCGGTGGATGCCGCGAGCGGCGTAACCACGGGCATTAGCGCGAGCGACCGCTCTAAAACTCTTCGCATTTTGGCTGACCCAAAGAGCAGCCCGCGCGATCTGATTCGCCCAGGGCACGTGTTGCCGCTGCGCGCCCACAAGGCTGGTGTTTTGGCTCGCGCCGGACACACTGAGGCCGCCGTTGATCTGCTGCAGTTGGCAGGTTTGAACCCAGTAGGAGTGATCGCCGAGATGGTTGAGCTAGATGGAACAATGATGCGTTTGCCTCGCCTGCTAGAGATTGGTGAGCGAGATGGTTTGCCCGTAATCACTATTGACCAGCTGATTCAGCACCGTTTGGCGCTGCCTGAAACCATTGACAACAGCATCGATGGCCGCATTCGTTGCGATGCCGAAGCCACTTTGCCAACCACGCACGGCACTTTCAAGGTTCGCGGCTACTATGACCTAAAAACCACGGCCGACCATGTTGCAATCATTGCCGGAAACCCTACAGGCCAAGATGTTTTGGTGCGAATGCACAGCGAATGCATCACCGGTGAAGCTTTTGGCTCAATCAAATGTGAATGTGGTCCTCAGCTTGATTTTGCTTTAGATGCAATCGCCAACGACCCTCGTGGCGGTGTGGTGATTTATTTGCGCGGTCAAGAAGGGCGAGGCATTGGCCTTCTGAACAAGCTCAAGGCTTATGCGCTGCAAGAGCAGGGCCTCGACACCGTTGAAGCCAACCTAGCGCTTGGTCTGCCAAGCGAAAACCGCGAATATGGCGCCGCCGTTTCAATTTTGCGCGACCTTGGAGTAACGAGCGTTCGCCTGATGACCAACAACCCTGCCAAGAGTGATTTCTTGACCAACGCCGGCATTGCTGTGAGCGAATACGTTCCAGTAATCGTTGGTCAGTCGGCCGAGAACGCCGGCTACATGGCTACTAAGGCAGCCAAGATGGGCCACATGATTCCAAGTGTTGACACCCTAGCTGCAGGAGCAAAATAATGAGTGGCGAAGGCGCACCAAAACTAACCATCGACGCTTCTGGCTTGCAGGTGGCCGTTATTGTGACAAGTTGGCACACGGTAATCACCGATGGGCTTTTGGCCGGTGCCGAGCGAGCTTTGACCGCCGCGGGCAACACCGAATATGAGATCTGGCGGGTGCCGGGCGCGTTCGAACTGCCACTTGCGGCTCAACGTGCAGCTGCGGCTGGGGCTGACGCAATTGTTGCCCTCGGTGTTGTGATTCAGGGTGACACACCACACTTTGACTATGTTTGCGCTTCAGCAACCGACGGACTAACTCGCGTTCAGCTAGACACCGGGGTGCCGATTGGTTTCGGTTTGTTAACGGTGAACACCGAGCAGCAGGCACTCGACCGCGCCGGGCTAGAGGGCTCACGCGAAGACAAAGGTGCCGAAGCTGTTGAAGCTGCTGTGCTCATGGCTAGACTGAAATAAGCCTCAGTTGAGAGGTTTTCGTTTTTAGTTAGGAACACTCATGAGCGGCATTGAACTAGCCCTTCGCATCACTTTGACATTGCACTTTATTGGCCTAGCTTCACTTTTGGGCGGATTCTTGACCCAGATGAAAGCTATGAAAACCGGTGGTTCAATCACCCCGGCAATCTTTCACGGCGCCTGGACTCTATTAATCACAGGTTTTGGCTTGACCGGTTTGGTTTATGCCCAAAAAGCTGAAACTGGCGAAGCACCAATCGATTGGGTGTTGGGCGTCAAGGGTCTAATCATCGCAGCGATCTTTACGTTGGCTTATATGTTCAACAAGAAAGAAAAGCTTCCAACTTGGGTTTTGCCTACCATTGGCCTACTAGCAGTAGCCGCTGTTGCAGTTGCAACTATCAGCGGCGTGGTTGCCTCAACCAACTAAAGCTTCAAATAAAAAACCCGCCGTCTCGAAAAATCGAGGCGGCGGGTTTTTTATGTTTGCAATCGCTGGGGGTTCGGCCTAGCGAGTGGTGAAGTTGGTCTTGGTGCT
>CAIYTL010000233.1 GCA_903929105.1 uncultured Micrococcales bacterium
CATGCCCTCAAGGTGCAGCAGGTGGCGAAGTCAAAAAGGCAGTAAAAGCCAAGCTCGATTCGGCCACCATCAAACCCTATGTTGCAAGTTATGAATTTGAAGACCACAAGCAGGCCTACAAGCACTTTCAAGAGCAGTTCAAAGGCAACGCGGTTGCAAAATATGTAACAGCTGAGCAACTGCCAGAAACCTATTGGGTGAAACTCAAAAACCCAAACGACAGTCAAATTATTCTAGAAAGCCTCGGCGGCCAAGCCGGAGTGTTCGAAGTGCGTGATCAACGTAGTTATCTTGATCAGATCTTCTCAATTCTGAATGCCGCAAGCCTTGCAGCTGTTGGAATCGCCGCGCTGATGCTCTTTAGTGCGACCCTGCTAATCTCAACGACGATTCGTCTCTCGGCGTTCTCGCGTCGCCGTGAACTGGGCATTATGCGTCTGGTGGGCGCCAGCAACTTTTATATTCAGCTGCCGTTCATTCTTGAAGGCATCGTTGCGGCAACCATCGGCAGTGTTTTGGCTGCTGGCGCGGTCATTGCTGTGGTGCAGTTCTTTGTGCAGGGTTACCTGGCGCAACAAGTGTCTTATATGAGCTTCATTGGGCTTGGCGATGCGTTCCTAATCGCGCCTGCACTAGTACTAGTTGGCATTTTGCTGGCGGCGGTGGCGTCAAGCAGCGCAATCAACCGCTACCTCAAGATCTAAGGGCACTAGCCCATCGCCTTGCATTCTTGATACACTTCAAGGCTGTTTGTTTATTTATTTCAGGAGTCAATCGTGCCCAGAGAACGTGGTCAAAAAGTGGTGGCCACCAATCGCAAAGCTCGGCATGACTTTCACATAATCGATGTTTATGAAGCCGGAATGGTTTTGTCAGGCACCGAAGTGAAAGCCTTGCGTCAGGGCCGTGCGTCGCTCGTCGACGGCTACGCAACCATTGAGGGCGGCGAAGCCTGGCTCGAGAACGTTCACATTCCTGAGTACTATCAAGGCACCTGGAATAACCACTCAACTCGCCGCCGTCGCAAAATGCTTCTGAACCGCGATGAAATTAACAAGCTTCAGCGTGAGATCAAAGAATCTGGTCTGACTATTGTTCCGCTATCGATCTATTTCAAAGATGGCCGAGCAAAAGTCGAAATCGCTTTAGCTCGAGGCAAGCGCGAATATGACAAACGTCAGACTCTAAAAGAGCAGCAAGACAAGCGCGAAGCTGACAGAGCTATGTCAACTAAAGGCAAAGACTGGTAATAACCTGTGGTTTTAGCTTGCTAGCTGGCAATTGTCGCCAGCATGGCTTACTCTAAACAAGCAAAACTAAACATGGGGATGATCGGTTTCGACAGGGTATGTTTGTGCCTGAATGAAGCGGGTCGAGGATGCAATCTTGTCTCGTAAACGATGGTTGTAAAAAATAGGTGCAAATACAAACCGCGCCGACTTCGCCCTAGCTGCCTAGAGCAACTAGCCTGAAGTCCGTCAGCTCACAGTTGATTTCAATGTGAGGTCTGGCGTCATTTAGAAATCTTGCTAATCGGTTATGTCTTAGGGCCGATTGGGACTCTCACTCAGACTGGGTTCGTTGAACAGGCCGCCTCGCGCTAGGTTCAGAACCGAGTAAAACGTTCGAGAGGCTACACCCGTAGAAGAGTCAGAATCCTTATTCTGGACGGGGGTTCAATTCCCCCCATCTCCACTACAGTGCACCGGTGGTCAAACACCGTGGCACCGACATCCCATGCAGGAACTGTTTCGGCAGCACC
>CAIYTL010000234.1 GCA_903929105.1 uncultured Micrococcales bacterium
CATAACCCTGATATGTACGGAGGTTATCGTAGGGTGGGCTCGTTACCACCAGATCAATGCAATTCCGAGGCATCTTCTGCATTTGATTTCAGGGCGAGTGGTAGTCGAGGCTGAACTCGACACCGCTCAACTTGCCCGCCGAGTTACCAAAGACCTAGTTGAGCTCTATGGCATCGAGAGCGAACTCGCCGTTATCTCACCCAGTGGCATTCGACGCGGCAGTCGCTACCAGATTCGAGTTGTCAAAGCAGGCGATGTTTTGGCTAGGCAAACCGGTTTGCTCGATTCACGTGGGCGACCAGTGCGCGGCCTACCCGCAACCTTGGTCTCTGGTTCAGTTGCTGAAGCTCAAGCTGTTTGGCGCGGAGCATTTTTGTCGCACGGTTCGTTGACTGACCCGGGTCGCTCTGCAGCCTTAGAAATCACAGCGCCGGGCAATGAAGCAGCTATGGCTCTGGTTGGCGTGGCTCGCCGCCTGGGCGTAATTGCTAAAGCGCGTGAAGTGCGCGGAGTGTTTCGAGTAGTCGTGCGTGACGGCGAAGCTATTGCGACCATGCTCACCCAAATGGGTGCCCACAGCCAGGTTTTAAAGTGGGAAGAAATGCGTTTGCGCCGCGAGGTTCGCGCCACAGCAAACCGGTTAGCTAACTTTGACGATGCTAATCTGCGCCGCTCAGCCCAGGCGGCAGTCGCATCAGGCGCCCGCGTGGCCAGAGCTCTAGAGATTTTGGCCGAAGATGTTCCTGACCATTTGAAATATGCGGGTGAACTTCGATTGCAGCACAAGCAGGCAAGCCTAGACGAGCTCGGTCACCTCTCTGACCCGCCAATGACTAAAGACGCAATAGCTGGGCGCATCCGTCGTCTGTTAGCCATGGCCGATAAAAAAGCTTCAGACTTGGGAATCCCCGGCACAGATGCTTTTTTGCCCGACGATATCGATTAGATTTAACTAAGCAAGTCAAACCGCGATCTAAGGAGCCCCAAATGGGTCTTTACACCCTTCCTGACCTCAGCTACGACTACGGAGACCTCGCACCTGCGATCTCAGGTCGCATCATGGAGCTTCACCACAGCAAGCACCACTTGGCCTATGTGAACGGTGCAAATGCAGCGCTCAGCAGCCTTGAAGATGCTCGCGACAAGAACGACTTCACCTGGGTGAACAAACTTCAAAAAGACTTGGCCTTCAACTTGGCTGGTCACGTAAACCACACAGTTTTCTGGAACAACCTTTCACCCGAAGGCGGCGACAAGCCAGACGGTGACCTTGGCGCAGCAATCGACAACTTCTTTGGTTCATACGACGCTTTTCGAGCACACTTCACAGCCTCTGCACTCGGAATTCAGGGCAGCGGATGGGCGATTCTAGCCTGGGACGTTCTAGGCGAAAAGCTAATCATCGAGCAGCTTTATGACCACCAGGGCAACTTGGCACCGGCCAGCATTCCACTTTTGATGCTTGACATGTGGGAGCACGCTTTCTATCTCGACTATGTCAACGTAAAAGCAGACTATGTAAAGGCGTTTTGGACCATCGTTTCTTGGCCAGATGTTCAGGCACGCTTTGACGCAGCTCGCACGCAAACCAAGGGCTTACTGCTAATCTGATATTAGATTTTCCACCCGACGGCGCGTGGCAAACCCAAACAAAAGCTACACACAATAAAAACGTGCGCTTTTTGGCGCCAATAAAAAATCGGGAGACAACCACATGACAACTCGTGTTGGAATCAACGGCTTTGGCCGTATTGGTCGTAACTACCTTCGCGCACTTCTTGCGTCAGGTGCAGATCTAGAGATCGTCGCTGTAAACGACTTGAGCGACCCTAAGGGTCTAGCCCACCTTCTAAAGTATGACTCGGTCACAGGCCGTCTTGCCGAAGAAGTTCGTGTTGAAGGCGACACCATCATTGTCGGCAGCCAGACCATCAAGGTTCTTGCCGAGCGCGACCCAGCAAACCTCGGATGGGGCGCTTTGGGTGTTGACATCGTTATCGAGTCAACCGGTCGTTTCACCAACGCCGAAGACGCCAAGAAGCACATCGAAGCTGGCGCAAAGAAGGTTCTAATCTCTGCTCCTGCAACCGGCGAAGACGCAACTTTCGTTATCGGTGTGAACGAGCAGCTTTATGACCCTGCAAACCACCACATCATCTCAAACGCTTCTTGCACCACAAACTGCTTGGCTCCACTTGCCAAGGTGTTTAACGACAAGTTCGGCATCGAGAACGGTTTGATGACCACCATTCACGCTTACACCGCTGACCAGAACCTTCAAGATGGCCCTCACAGCGACCTTCGTCGTGCACGTGCCGCAGCTATCAACATTGTTCCTTCATCAACCGGTGCAGCTAAGGCAATCGGCCTAGTCCTGCCAGAGCTAAAGGGCAAGCTTGACGGCTTTGCACTTCGTGTTCCAGTGCCAACCGGTTCGATCACCGACCTAACCTTGGTTAGCAAGACCACCGTGACTGTTGAAGAAATCAAGGCTGCCTACAAGGCTGCAGCAGCAGAGGGCCCGCTAAAGGGCATCTTGAAGTACACCGAAGACGAGATCGTTTCAAGCGACATCGTAACCGACCCACACTCGTCAATCTTTGACGCAGGTTTGGTCAAGGTTATCGGCAACACTGTCAAGATCAGCTCGTGGTATGACAACGAGTGGGGCTACTCAAACCGCTTGGTTGACCTCACTGTTCTCGTAGCAAACAAGCTCTAAAGCAAAAAGGTTAATCGGTTTAGCATGCGAAACCTCGCCTCATTGCCGTCGCTTGACGGCAAGCGCGTCATTATTCGTTGTGATTTGAATGTGCCACTTGATGGCGACCGAATTACTGACGACGGCCGCATCGTTGCATCGGTTCCGACCATCAAATATCTAGTCGAGCAGGGCGCCAAGGTTGTTGTGATTTCACACCTTGGCCGCCCTGACGGCGAGCCTAACCCAAAGTATTCTTTGGCACCTGCCGCTGCTCGCTTGGGTGAATTGCTTGGTCAGCCGGTTTTCTTTGCCACTGACACCGTTGGCAGCGATGCTCGCGGCGCAGTCAAGGCTTTGGCAAATGGGGGAGTTGTGGTTCTTGAGAACCTTCGCTTCAACGCTGCCGAGACCAGCAAAGATGCAGCTGAGCGCGAGGTTTTTGCAGCCAAACTGGCTGAGTTCGGCGAGTTTTTTGTTAGCGATGGCTTTGGTGTGGTTCACCGCAAACAGGCCAGCGTTTATGAACTAGCAAAGGCCCTGCCAAGCGTAGGCGGCTTTTTGATTGAAAAAGAACTAGATGTTCTGACTCGACTAACCAAGACCCCTGAACGCCCATATGCGGTTGTTTTGGGTGGTTCAAAAGTCTCAGACAAACTTGGTGTTATCGACCACCTGTTGCCACACGTTAATCAGTTGCTAATCGGCGGCGGAATGGTTTTCACATTCTTAGCAGCTCAAGGACACAAAGTAGGCAAGAGCCTACTTGAGGTTGACCAAATCGAAACCTGCCAGAACTATCTGAAACGCGCCGCAGAGTTGGGCGTTGAGGTTGTTTTGCCAACCGACATCGTAGTTGCATCTAAGTTTGGCGCTGACGCTGAGGTTGCTGATACTGCGGCCGATGCGATCGAGAGCAGCCCGATTGGCGACACCGGATTGGGTCTAGACATTGGCCCTGAAAGCGCCAAAAACTTTGCTGCAAAAGTCGCAGCGGCAAAAACGGTCTTTTGGAACGGCCCAATGGGCGTTTTTGAAATCGCGGCTTTTGCTAACGGAACCAAAGCAGTTGCCCAGGCTCTCACCGAAGTAAACGGCCTTAGCGTAGTTGGCGGTGGCGATTCTGCCGCAGCCGTTCGCATCTTGGGTTTTGCTGACGAACAGTTCGGTCACATTTCGACCGGCGGTGGCGCCAGTCTCGAATTTCTAGAAGGAAAAGCCTTGCCTGGCTTGGAGGTTTTAAATGACTAATCGCGTGCCACTGATCACCGGCAACTGGAAGATGAACCTTGACCACCAGCAGGCCTTGGCTCTAGTGCAAAAACTTGCCTGGTCTCTAAAAGACGCGGGTCACAACTATGCCGAGGCAGAGGTTGCGGTGTTCCCACCGTTCACCGATCTTCGCAGCGTTCAGACCCTTATCGACGCTGACAAGTTCGAAATCGGCCTTGGCGCACAAGACCTTTCAAAGTTCGACAGTGGCGCCTACACAGGCGAAATTTCGGGCGCGTTCTTGAAGAAGCTAGACGTCAAATATGTTTTGATTGGCCACAGTGAACGCCGTCAGTACCACAACGAATCTGACGCCGATGTTCAGGCTAAAACTGCAGCTGCTTTTCGCCACGGCATCGTGCCTGTAATCTGCGTCGGCGAAACGCTCGAAGAACTTGAAACTGAAGGCCAAAGCGCTGTGCCGATTCGTCAAACTCTGGCTGCCCTAGCCGGCCACGACAAGGTTGGCGACTTTGTAATTGCCTACGAACCGGTCTGGGCGATCGGCACCGGCAAAGTAGCAACCGCCGAAGAGGCAGCATCAGTTGCTGGCAAAATTCGCGAGGCCATTGCAAGCGAACACGGCGCCGAAGTAGCAGCGGCGACTCGCATTCTTTATGGCGGTTCGGTCAAGGCCGCGAACGTTGCTGGCTTCTTGCGTAGCCCAGAAGTTGACGGTGTTTTGGTTGGTGGCGCCAGCCTTGACGCCGATGAGTTCAGCGGCATTGCGCGCTTTCAGAAGCACATAGCTTTATAATTTTCTTTAGCCCGCTTTTTGGGCGCAAATTTAAGGATTCTCATGTTTAACGATCTATTGCCAGCGGTTCAGGTTGCACTTTTGGTGTTGCTAGGCATCACCAGTTTGCTGCTCACCCTGTTGATCTTGTTGCACAAGGGCCGCGGTGGTGGTTTGTCAGACATGTTCGGCGGAGGCATGACCTCTAACCTCAACTCATCAGGTGTCGCAGAGCGCAACCTGAACCGCATCACAGTAATCATTGGTGTGGTCTGGATCGTCGTGATCGTAGTTTTGGGTCTAATCACTCGATTCACAAACTAATCGCACCCAAAGTTCAACGGCAGCAAAAGTTCTAAAAAGGTCTAAAGGGGATTTCACATGAGCACTGGTGGATCAGCAATTCGGGGGTCGAGAATCGGCGCCGGGCCAATGGGTGAACAAGACCGCGGATACCGTGCTGAACGCGTAACCAGAAGCTACTACTGCTCAAACGGTCACGTTCAAAGCCCGCAGTTTGCATCGCACGTAGAAATCGAAGACATTCCCGAATTTCTAGATTGCCCCAACTGTGGCCTACCTGCCGGGCAAGACAAAGACAACCCGCCTGTGGTTGCTAAACATGAGCCTTATAAAACTCACTTGGCCTATGTAAAAGAGCGTCGAACCGAAGAAGAAGCCAACGAACTTCTTGAAGAGGCTGTGGCTGCTGTGCGCGAACGCCGCATTCGCCTAGCTGAGGCTGCTGCTGCGGCCGCAGCAAACTAGTTTTTGCTCTAGTCTTCGAGCAGTGCCGCTGCAGCGGCCTCGTCAATAAACCAAAGTGTTGCGTCGCGACCTGCTACGCGCCCAACTGGCAACGCTGACGGGTTTTCGCCAAAGGCAACGCCAACCGGTTCAGCCTTGTCGGCACCTGAGACTACAAACCAAACCTGATGCGCGCTGTTTAGAGCGTCATAGGTGAAGCTTAAACGTGCAGGTGGTGGTTTAGGCGAGTCATGTTCAGCGATGATTGCTACGCCGGCCTTAGGCGCAATCTTGCCGGGGAACAAACTTGCGATGTGACCGTCAGGGCCCATGCCTAAAAAGACCACGTCGAACTCTGGCACGATCTCGTCGACCGCTGCAAACTCTGCCACGTGAGAGGCAAACTGCGCGGCAGCCTGGTCAAGACTCAAACCCGAATCGGTTGAGGCAAAGCTGTGCACCTTGGCTGGGTCAAGGGTGATTTTGCTAAGCAGAGCATCGCGTGCCTGGTTCTCGTTGCGGTCAACGCTGTCGCCGGCAACATAGCGCTCGTCGCCCCACCAAAAGTGAATTCGGGTGAAGTCGAGTTCGTCAACACCGTCGGCTGCTGCAATGGCAGCCAAAGTTTTAATGCCAACGGTGCCACCGGTTAGAACCACGTGCGCCTCAGCTTTTTGCTCAAGCACTTCGGTTAGGTGCTCAATAAAGGCTTCGGCCGCCGTTTCGGCAACTGCTTGACCGTCGTCGCAAAGAAACAC
>CAIYTL010000235.1 GCA_903929105.1 uncultured Micrococcales bacterium
ACCGACCGATCCAGCCCCAAAATCCGAGCAGCAGCAGGACAATCAGCCAGTGCCAGATGGAGACGCTACCCATCAGGTTTCCCTCCCCATGTCACCATCTGCCATGTTGATCGCCGATGGCCACTTGCCCGCTAAAGATGGCACCTACATTCCAGCTGGCTCGCCGATTGCCGTGAAAGAAGCGGTTTTGCCGTTCAAGCGTTTCGCCACAAAAGACGGACGTTTCGTAGACAGCCTTCTCGGCCCAGAAATGCGTTCGACCGGTGAAGTTATGGGCATCGACGTCGATTTTCCGAGAGCATTTGCTAAGAGTCAAGCTGCGGCTGGCAGCGCGCTGCCAACTTCGGGCGCAGTATTCATCTCGGTTGCCGACCGTGACAAGCCACACCTGATTTTGCCGGTGCGACGATTGCAGCAGCTTGGCTACCGCATTTTGGCCACCTCAGGCACTGCCGCCATTTTGGAGCGCCACGGCATTCACGTAGAAGTGGTTCAAAAGCACACCGACACGCAAAATGCTGGATTCGGTCGTTCAATCGTTGACTTGATCACCGATGGCGAAGTAGACGTGGTGGTGAACACACCATCAGGTTCGCATGCGCGCAAAGACGGATACGAGATTCGTGCAGCTACCACAGCAGCAGACAAGGCAATCTTTACAACCATCGCGCAACTCAGCGCAGCCATTGGATCTTTCGAAGCAGTAAAACAAGGTGGTTTCGACGTAAAGTCATTGCAGGAGCACGCAAAAGATCGGGCGGTGGCACTTGCCAAGTAGTTTCGGAGTTCGACTCGGGCAGACGTTTGAGAGGTATGGCCAGCTATGCGTTGGCATCGACCCTCACGCTAATCTGCTCGAAGACTGGGGTCTGAGCGACTCGCCAGAGGGGCTTCGTCAGTTTGCGTTCACTGCACTGCGAGCAGCTGCTGGCCGAGTCGGCATAATCAAACCTCAGGTTTCGTTCTTTGAACGTCACGGGTCAGCTGGTTTCAAGGTTCTCGAAGATCTTTGCGTTGAAGCGCAGAACGCCGGGCTTTTAGTGATTCTCGACGCTAAACGCGGTGACATTGGCACGACAATGCAGGCGTATTTTGACGCTTGGCTGGGCAAGGCGGCACCGTTCGTGAGTGATGCACTAACTGTTTCGCCATATTTGGGCTTCGACTCAATGCTCGACATTTATTCTCAAGCTGCCGAACGAGGCAAAGGCATCATCGTGCTTTGTGCCACTTCGAACCCAGAAGGTGCGGCCCTGCAGCAGGCAACAATGGCAAACGGCCAATCTGTGGCTGCAAACATTTGGCAGTCGCTGGGCAAAATCAACGAAGTAACGCAAACGCCGGGGGAGCACCTCGGCTCATTTGGTGCGGTTATCGGCGCAACCCTGCGGCTAAAGCAGTTTGGCTTAGGCGAACTCGACACAACAGCACTTAAACCAGCTGCGAACACGTTTATTTTGGCACCGGGCTTTGGCGCTCAAGGAGCGCGATTGAGCATGCTCGATCGACTCTTTGGGGCGGCCTCGCCAAGCGTGATTGCCTCTGTGTCACGAAGCGTTTTGGGCGCTGGCCCGCTAGCGATCGATGAGGCCATTGACGCGCACATCGCAGAATTGAGCGATGCAGTTGAATAAAGACGAACTACTGCACCTCAGTCAAGGTCGCGGACTCACGGTTATCGCAGGCCCTACTGCAGTTGGAAAAGGCACCGTGGTTCGATACATTCTTGAACACAACCCCGAGGTTGCTCTCTCGGTTTCAGCAACCACCAGATCACCAAGACCCGGCGAAATCGATGGTGAAAGTTATTTCTTTTGGACCATGGATGAATTTGATGCCAACATTGCAGCCGGCGAAATGCTCGAGTTCGCTACCGTGCACGGCACCAATAAGTACGGCACACCAAAGCAGCCGGTGATTGATGCGATTGCGGCGGGCAAGCTTGTGCTTTTAGAGATCGACATTCAAGGTGCACGCCAGGTCAAAGCTGCAATGCCAGAAGCCAAACTAGTCTTCATTGCCCCTCCGAGCTGGAATGAACTGGTTCGCCGCTTGCAGTCAAGAGGCACCGAAACGCCCGAAGAACAAGCTCGCAGATTGAAGAGCGCCGAGGTTGAATTGGCTGCGCAGAGCGAATTTGACCACGTGGTAATCAACGATGAAGTAGCCAGATGCGCCTCTGAAGTCTTAGACTTGATGAAGGCCAACTAGCGCTTTGCGCCGCCTCGACTTTATTTCTTTATAGAAAGCAAAAAACATGTCAGAAAAACTAGGTATTGTTTCGCCAGCCATCGACGTCTTGCTATCAAAAGCGGAGTCAAAGTACGAATTGGTTATTTTTGCGTCAAAGCGCGCGCGTCAAATCAACGACTACTACTCAGCTCTTCAAGAGGGCAGCTTGTTCAACAACGTTGGCCCGCTAGTTGACACCACTGTTGACGAAAAGCCACTAACTATCGCGATGCACGAAATCGCTGAAGACAAGCTAGAGAAGCACAAGATCGAAGACTAGTCTTGCGCATTGTCTTAGGCGTTACCGGTGGCATTGCCGCTTATAAAGCCACGACAATAATTCGTCAGCTCACCGAGGCTGGCCACAGTGTTCAGGTTGTACCCACCCAAAACGCCTTGCGTTTTATTGGCGCCGCAACGCTCGAAGCGCTTTCTCACCACGCAGTCGATAGTGATTTGTACACCGACGTGGCTGATGTCAAGCATGTGCAAATTGGCCAAAACGCCGAGCTAATTATCGTCGCGCCGGCCACCGCCAGTTTCTTGGCCCGCTATGCCAACGGCATAGCCGACGACCTTCTTGGTAACGCACTTTTGGCAACCAAAGCACCGGTGCTAGTGGCTCCCGCGATGCACACCGAAATGTGGCAACACCCAGCAACCATGGCCAACGTAGCTACGCTGCGCGCCCGGGGCGTTTCGGTGCTAGACCCTGCTTCAGGCCGATTGACCGGCGAAGACAGTGGCCCTGGCCGTTTGCCTGAGGCTGAAGAAATCATCGCAGCAGCACTGGCTCTGACAAACCCACAAGATTTAGCCGGTCGCACTTTGTTAATCACCGCCGGAGGCACGCAAGAGGCTATCGACCCAGTGCGTTTCATCGGCAATAAATCATCGGGCAAGCAGGGCTTGGCCATTGCCCGCGCCGCAAAAGCTCGAGGCGCCAAAGTTTGTTTAATCGGTGCAAACATCGGCGATTGCAGCCGCGAAGTTGACGAGTTCGTGCCGGTCACTAGCGCTTCAGAAATCGAGATTGCTGTCAACTCTCGACTCGACGCAACCGACGTTCTAGTGATGGCAGCCGCAGTTAGTGATTACCGAGTGGCTGAGGTGTCGCAACACAAACTAAAGCGAAGCGAAATCGGCGACGAAATCACCCTGAAGCTAATCGCGAACCCAGATATTTTGCGTTCAGCGCAAGATCGTATCGACAGCCAAAAACTCTCAACTGTAACCGTCGGTTTCGCTGCTGAAACTGCGGGCAGTCAACAACAGCTTCTTGAACTTGCGCGAATCAAGTTGGCTACCAAAGGCTGTGACATCTTGGTGGCAAATGACGTTAGCGGCGGAGCGGTTTTTGGGCAAGATTCAAACAAGGTTGCCATCATTGCTCGAAACGGCGACATCAACATTGTTGAGGGCAGCAAGACTTTAGTTGCCGAGCGTCTGCTTGACTCGGTTGCTTCGGCGTTGGCGTAACAAAACTACGCGGCCATACTTTGTCGTTGCGACAAGATATACTTGACCGCTATGAGCGCACTACGCCTATTCACATCAGAGTCAGTCACCGAAGGTCATCCAGACAAAATTTGCGACCAAATCAGTGACACTATTCTCGACGCCATTTTGGCCGAAGACCCCACCGCGCGCGTCGCGGTTGAAACCATGGTCACTACCGGGCTTGTGCACGTTGCTGGTGAAGTCACCACCGAAAGCTACGTCGAGATTCCAAGTCTGGTGCGCGAAAAGATTTCTTCTATCGGATACACCTCAAGCGACATCGGCTTCGATGGCAAAAGCTGCGGCGTCTCAGTGTCGATTGGCGCCCAGTCGCCCGACATCGCTCAAGGTGTCGACACCGGCATTGAGTCACGTGAGCAGGGATCGGTCGATGCTTATGATGCGCAGGGTGCCGGAGACCAAGGTCTGATGTTTGGCTATGCCACCAACGAGACCGCAACACTCATGCCAACCGCCATTAACCTGGCCCATCGCCTTGCCGAAAAACTCGCTGCCGTTCGCAAGACCGGCGCAGCAGATTTCTTGCGCCCCGACGGCAAAACTCAGGTGACTATTGGCTATGACGGTCATGTGGCAAAAACTATTGAGACTGTTGTGCTATCAACTCAGCACAACCCTGATGTCTCTCAGGCCGAAATCGCTGAGGCAATGAAAACACTGGTCATCGACCCGAGTCTTGAGGCCAGTGGCCTTGACTTTGGCAGCGCCAAACTATTTATCAACCCAACCGGCAAGTTCGTTATTGGCGGTCCACAGGGCGACGCTGGGCTAACCGGGCGCAAAATCATTGTTGATACCTATGGCGGCGCTAGTCGACATGGCGGTGGCGCTTTCAGCGGCAAAGACCCGAGCAAAGTTGACCGTTCCGCCGCCTATGCGATGCGTTGGGTGGCAAAAAACGTGGTCGCTGCTGGCTTAGCTGATCGCGCCGAAGTGCAGGTCGCTTATGCCATCGGTGTCACACGCCCTGTGGGCCTATATGTTGAAACTTTCGGCACCGGCAAAGTGTCAGACGAGGCGATCGTCAAGGCAATCAACGAAGTCTTTGATCTTCGCCCGCGAGCAATCATTGAACAACTAGACCTGCTTCGCCCGATTTATGCCCAGACGGCCGCTTATGGTCACTTCGGTCGCGAACTGCCTGACTTCACTTGGGAGCGCACCGACCGAGCCAACGCACTGCGGGCGGCAGCCAACTAGACCATGTCAAACAGCTTCGCCAAAGTAGTCGTGGCAACCCCCTTGCCACAGCTAGATCGGCTGTTTGAATATCGGGTTAATGAAGCACAACAATCTCAAATTGCGGTTGGTTCAAGAATCAAGGTGCAACTGGGTCGCTCTAAACAAAACCTCGATGGCTTTGTAGTTGAACTAGCTGATGTGGCTCAATACCAAGGCGAGCTAGCAGAATTAGCCGAAGTGGTTTCTGAAACCCCTGTTCTTACAACCGAGGTCTATGAACTTTGCAGAGCCATTGCTGACCGTCAAGCTGTCGCCATTGGTGACGTGCTTCGTTTAGCGGTAGCCGATCGTTCGGTAGCAGTTGAAAAGTCCTTCATGTCTGCACCCGAAAACAGTGATATCAAACACGCTTTTGATCCGCGTATTAATTCAGCTCTTAATTTTCGACTCGCAAATGAGCCGCGCAACCAAAATGACGCGTCTGTTACCGTTTCGCGCACAGCGGCGTTGGCTAACCCGCGCTTGGTTGCTTTCGCTGGGAATTTTTACCCCGCTTGGGTGAAGTTGTTTTTGGAACGCGCGATTGACCAAACCAACCTTGGTCGGTCAGCTATTTTGGTTGTTCCCGACTTTCGCGACCAGCATCTGCTGTTAGAAGCTGCTGAGACACTTGGGCTGAAAAACGTTATTAATTACTCGACTGAGCAGGTCAAATCAAAGCGTTACGCTGCTTTTTTGCAAGCCCTATCGCGAAAACCCACCATTGTTATCGGCTCTCGAGCCGCAGTTTATGCGCCTAGCTTTCAACTCGGATTGATCGCCCTGTGGGACGACGGCGACAGCAACCACTGGGAACCCAACTCGCCATATATTCACTCGCGTGAAGTTGCACTGATTCGTCAAAGTCAAGCTTTGTGCAACCTGATAATCGCATCGCACAGTCGCAGCGCCGAAGTTCAGCGACTCATCGAGATCGGTTATCTAAAAGAAGAGGAATCGAACTTCAATCGGCCC
>CAIYTL010000236.1 GCA_903929105.1 uncultured Micrococcales bacterium
ACTTGCCAGATTTGAGTTGCTGCCCTGGTCCCCCGAGTTTGCCCGAAAGGCTCACAGTTATGAGCTTGGCCGTCTTAGGGCCGATGCCGGATACTTTTCTAAACGCCGCATCGTTATCGTTCACAACTGCTGCAGAAATATCATTGAGCGTCATGGCGGCCAGCACTGCCTGGGCAGATTTTGGCCCGACCCCGGTAACCGAACGCAACAGGTCAAACACCATAAGTTCGTCTGACGTTTCAAAACCGAACAGCAGGTGGGCGTCTTCTCGAACTATAAAGGCAGTGTGAAAAAAAACTTCTTCGCCTATTGCAAAACTCTGGCGTGAATTCGATACGACTGAAATCGAGTAGCCGACTCCCCCTACTTCGAGCACAACTGTGCCATTGCTGTTGCTCAGCACTATGCCGCGAAGAGAAGCTATCACCGCTTAACACTAACTTCAGCTGCAGTTTTTAGTGGGTAGCTTTGCCTTTGTGTTGAGAAGCAATCTCGGCTGCGCGCCATGCTCTCTGGGCTGGCGTGATTGAATCGCTTACGGCCCCTGTGCCGATTGAGAGTGCGCGCCATGCATGACAGATCGCAATCGCCAGCGAGTCGGCTGCGTCAGCGGGTTTAGGCACAATTCTTAGCCCAAGAATGCTCGCCACCATTTTGCCAACCTGATCTTTATTGGCTCTGCCTGAACCGGTGACTGCCGCTTTCACTTCTGTGGGCGTATGCAGGGTTACGGGAATGCCCCTAGTGTGAGCAAGAAACATCACCACACCCGAAATCTGTGCAGTGCCCATCACTGTGCTCACGTTGCTGTCTGCATAGACACGTTCAATGGCAATTGAGTTCGGCTTAGCATCGTCTATAAGTTTTGCCAGCATCGCACCGATTTGACCAACGCGCGTGGCAGCTTCTAGTTGTGCATCGCTTGTGAAGACATCAACTGAGACTAGGCTAACTTTGCGTGAGGGTTCAACATCGACAACTCCAACACCGCAACGGGTGAGGCCAGGGTCAACACCTAAGACCCTTATCGACATCTCAGAACCGCACTAAGAATTAGTCTTGCTCAAGTGCAGCCATGACTTCTGCAGTCATATCAAAGTTCGAATACACGTTCTGAACATCGTCAACGTCTTCAAGCGCGTCGATTAGCTTTACAACTTTGCGTGCGTTGTCAGCCTCTTCGACCACTACCTGCATTGAAGGAACAAACTCAACGTCGGCTGATTCATAGTCGATGCCGGCGGCTTGCAAAGCTGTGCGCACAGCGACCATGTCGCTCGGCTCGCTTGTGATAACAAAGCTTTCGCCACGGTCTTCGACATCTTCGGCCCCGTGGTCTAGAACGGTCTCAAGAATCTTATCTTCGGTCAAGTCCGAAACCTTCTCGACCACAATGACGCCTTTTCGAGCAAAAAGGTATGACACTGAACCTGGGTCAGCCATCGTTCCACCATTGCGGGTAACTGCGACTCGAACCTCGGCCGCCGCACGGTTTTTGTTGTCGGTGAGACACTCAATCAGAATCGCCGTGCCAGCCTGGCCGCGTGCTTCATAGATGATTGTGGCGTATTCAACGGCATCGGCGCCAACGCCTGAGCCACGTTTGATAGCTCGTTCGATGTTGTCGTTTGGCAGCGAACTCTTGCGACCCTTTTGAACCGCGTCATAGAGAGTTGGGTTGCCGTCAAGGTCTGGCCCGCCCAGACGAGCCGCTACTTCGATGTTTTTAATAAGTTTTGCGAAAAGTTTTGCGCGACGACCGTCGATTACGGCCTTTTTGTGCTTAGTCGTTGCCCATTTGGAGTGGCCAGACATGATGCTCCTACGAAGTTTTCTCTAGATTATTCAGCAAGTTTATCTTGCAGCCGCAACAATCTCAGCGAATAGCGCGTGAATGCGTGTTTCGCCTGTCACTTCTGGGTGAAACGAGATTCCCATAACGTTGCCCTGTCGAACCCCAACTATTCGCCCGTCTGAAAGTTTTGCCGTGACCTCGACATCTTTACCCACCCGCTCGACAATCGGTGCACGAATGAAGGCTGCGTGAACCAAAGATTCGATTCCAGAGAATTCGAGGTCGGTCTCGAACGAATCGAGTTGGTTTCCGAAAGCGTTGCGCCGAACCGAAACGTCTAAGCCGCCGAATGGTTCTTGGTCATCAGTCTTGTCGAGAATTTCGCTGGCAAGCATAATCAGACCAGCGCAGGTGCCAAAAGTTGGAAGCCCGTCAGCGATACGCTCGCGGATCGGCTGAAAGAGGTTATAGGTGGCCGAAAGTCGATGAATCACAGATGATTCGCCACCAGGAATAACTAGCCCAGCACAGGCATCAATCTCTTCGACACTGCGCACTTTGACCGCCTCGACGCCGATCGCGCCAAAAGTTGCGATGTGTTCGCGGTAATCACCTTGCAGGGCCAAAACCCCGATTGGTTTTACCAACCGCGCTCGGCCAAACGGTGCGGAGCAGGCAAGTCAGCTACGTTGATGCCAACCATTGCTTCACCAAGACCGCGGCTAACTTCAGCCAAGATTTCTGGCTTGTCATAGAAAGTTGCAGCCTTAACGATTGCTTTTGCGCGGTCGACCGGGTTGCCTGATTTGAAGATGCCCGAACCAACGAAAACGCCGTCAGCACCGAGCTGCATCATCATTGCTGCATCGGCTGGGGTTGCAACTCCACCGGCAACAAAAAGTGGAACAGGTAGGCGGCCAGCTTTAGCGACTTCACGAACAAGTTCGAACGGAGCCTGCAGTTCTTTAGCGGCCACGAATAGTTCGTCGTCAGTTTTTGCTGAAAGTGCACGAATTTCGCCAAGAATGGTGCGAATGTGCTTAGTGGCTTCAGAAACGTCACCTGTGCCAGCCTCGCCTTTAGAGCGAATCATTGCCGCACCCTCGGTGATGCGTCGAAGCGCTTCGCCTAGGTTCGTAGCTCCACAAACGAAAGGCACATCAAAGTTCCATTTGTCGATGTGGTTGATGTAGTCAGCTGGGCTCAATACTTCTGACTCATCGATGAAATCAACTTTAAGAGCCTCAAGAATTTGCGCTTCAACAAAGTGCCCGATTCGCGCCTTGGCCATCACTGGAATCTTGACCTCTGCAATGATGCCGTCGATCATGTCAGGGTCGCTCATGCGTGAAACGCCGCCCTGGGCGCGAATGTCAGCGGGCACGCGCTCAAGAGCCATAACCGCAACAGCACCCGCGTCTTCAGCGATGCGCGCTTGTTCCGCAGTGACGACATCCATAATCACACCGCCCTTCAGCATTTCGGCTAGGCCGCGCTTAACTAGTGTGCTTGCAACAACGGGTTGATTTGGCTTGGTTTCAGTCATAGCTGTAATTCTAAACTGCTATTCGTGAGCGCGAGCAGATAGCGTAAAAATCTGTAACGCTATTGGCGAAACGAAGTTGGATTAGTTGAGCTCGGCCCAGGCTTTAGCGATGTCATCTCTAACCTCACCCAGAAGCTTTGGCAGGGCTTTGGTTTTTGCAATGATCGGAAAAAAGTTTGAGTCATGCAACCATCTGGGAACGATGTGTTGGTGCAGGTGCGATGCTATTCCTGCGCCGGCGACCTCTCCTTGGTTCATGCCAATGTTAAAGCCGTGCGCCCTAGAGACTTTCTTTAACACAACCATTGCCTGTTGGGTGAGCAGACCGATCTCGGCAACTTCTTCTGCAGTGGCCTGGTCATAAGTCGAGATGTGGCGATATGGGCAGACCAATAAGTGCCCAGAGTTGTATGGATACAAGTTCAATAGCGCAAAACTCGTCTTGCCGCGATAAACGATCAGGCTGTCTTCGTCGTTAGATTTGGGCCCCAGGCAAAATGGGCAATCATCGTCGTGAGGCTGTTGCCCGTGCTGAATGTAAACCAAGCGATGTGGTGTCCAGAGTCTTTGAAAATCATCCGGGACACCCGCAAAATCAACGCTCGACTCGGCGGTTACTGCTTCGCCTTCACCTGGTGCGTCTGATGCATGGCCCAAATTCAACGCTTAGACCTGTTCTTTTTTAGCGATTGCTTCAAGAATGCGCGCAATGGCCTCGCCCTTGGGCACACCATTCTGCTGCGAACCATCGCGGAACCTAAAGCTCACAGCCCCAGCGTCGCGGTCTTCGCCGCCAGCAATCACCATGAATGGAACTTTTGCCATGGTGTGATTTCGAATCTTCTTCTGCATTCGATCGTCGCTGTCATCAATCTGAATTCGCACACCTTGAGCTTTTAGCTCAGCTGCAATGTCGTGCAGATAGCTCGAGAACTCATCAGCAATTGGAATGCCCACAACCTGAACCGGTGCAAGCCAAGGAGGAAAATGGCCTGCGTAGTGCTCAGTAAGAACCCCAAAGAATCGTTCAATTGATCCAAACAACGCTCGGTGAATCATCACCGGGCGCTGCTTTGAACCATCGGCAGCTGTGAATTCAAGCTCGAAACGCTCAGGCAAGTTGAAATCAAGCTGAATCGTAGACATTTGCCAAGTGCGACCGATTGCATCTCGGGCCTGAACCGAAATTTTGGGTCCATAGAATGCGGCGCCGCCCGGGTCTGGAACAAGTTCTAGACCTGACTCGGTTGCCACCTTTTCGAGGGTAGCTGTAGCACGCTGCCAGACCGCTGGGTCGCCAACGAACTTAGGGTTGCCCTCTTCTTTCGTCGAAAGTTCAAGATAAAAATCATCAAGACCGTAGTCACGCAAAAGATCAAGCACAAACTTGAGAACCTTGCTGAGTTCGACTTCCATGTCATCAGGTGTGACAAAAAGGTGAGCGTCGTCTTGAGTCATGCCGCGAACACGAGTCAACCCGTGCAAAACACCCGATTTTTCATAACGATAAACCGATCCGAACTCGAACATTCGCAGTGGAAGGTCGCGGTAACTGCGTGCCTGTGAACGGTAAACCAGAATGTGAAAAGGGCAGTTCATTGGCTTGAGGTAATAATTCTGCCCCTGCTTGCGAACAACGCCGTTCTCGTCGACTTCTTCATCCATCTTCATCGGTGGGAACATGCCGTCGGCATACCAGGCTAAGTGACCAGAAGTTTCAAACAGATTCGACTTAGTAATGTGTGGGCTATAAACGAACTCGTAGCCGGCCTTCTCATGCTGAGCGCGGCTGTAATCCTCCATGACGCGACGCATGATTCCGCCCTTGGGGTGAAACACTGCCAGGCCAGAGCCGATTTCTTCAGGAAAAGAAAAAAGGTCAAGTTCAGCCCCGAGTTTGCGGTGATCGCGACGGGCAGCCTCTTCAAGCCGCTCCTGGTGTGCACGTAGTTCGTCTTTAGTCGGCCATGCTGTGCCATAAACGCGCTGCAGCTGTTTGTTGTTTTCGTTACCGCGCCAATAGGCCGATGCAACTCTTGTGAGTGCGTATCCGTTGCCGATCATTCGGGTGTTTGGCAGGTGCGGGCCGCGGCAAAGATCACGCCAAATGGTTTCGCCAGACTGCGGGTCGACATTGTCATAAATAGTGAGCTCGCCAGCGCCAACCTCGGCACCAGCCTCACCAACATCAGAGCCCTTTAGGCCGATTAGTTCAAGTTTGTATGGCTCATTGCTTAGTTCGACACGAGCATCGCCGTCATTAGTAACACGGCGAACGAATCGCTGGCCACTGCGAATGATTCGATCCATTTGCTTTTCAAGTGCACGAAGATCTTCTGGCGTAAAAGGTGTTTCGACGTCGAAGTCATAATAAAAACCGTCGGTGATCGGCGGGCCAATGCCAAGTTTCGCCTCAGGGTTCACGTTCTGAACAGCTTGCGCAAGAACGTGCGCAGCAGAGTGACGCAAAATGTTTAGGCCGTCAGGTGAGTTTATGCTTACGCTCTCAATAATTGCGCCATCGACAACCTTGTGTGCCAAGTCACGCAGTTCACCGTCAACGCGCATAGCGACTATCGATCTGTCGGTGAATAACTTGAACCCATCTGAACCGGGCTCAACGATGCGCTCTTGGCTATCGACTGTCAACTTCAAATTCTCGGAATGAGACACAAAAACTCCATCATCTGCGATGCAATCATTCTAACCGCGCAACATATTGAGTTAGGCGTGCCTTGCTACTCATCGGCAGAAAAGTCGTGTTTCATTAACACCATGACTAAACCCAAAGCCATAGAACTCGACGAAAAGCTCATCGCCAGTGCCGAGTTTCAAAAAACGGCCATGGCTGCCAAGCTCAACTGGCTACGTGCTGGCGTTCTTGGTGCAAACGACGGCATCATGTCAACTTCGGGTTTGGTTATTGGTGTTGCCGGCGCTGACCCTTCGAACACAGCGGCAATTTTGGTTGCCGGCGTCGCAGCACTTGTTGCTGGATCAATTTCTATGGCCGGCGGTGAATACACGTCGGTAAGCGCTCAAAAAGACAGTGAGATTGCGGCCCTAGAGGTTGAGAAGCGAGAACTAGCTGAGAACCCAGAACTTGAACTGCGCGAACTCACTTGGTTCTATGAGCAAAAAGGCCTGTCTTTCGAGCTAGCTAAAAAAGTGGCAATTGAACTCACTGCAAAAGATGCACTCAAGGCTCATGCC
>CAIYTL010000237.1 GCA_903929105.1 uncultured Micrococcales bacterium
CACTAGCCTATAACGATTTGCCCGCTGTTGTAAACAATTACTTGCGAATTTGAGAAATTTAAGGTTCTTTGCGGTATAAACCGAAAAACATCACGGATGCTCGGTTGCTCGGCCCAGGTTTTTGGTCAGGCGAGGGCTTTAACGATGGCTTCGGCTGCCGAGAGGGCATCCGTGCCGATTATCAGACGGGTGAAATGCGCCCCAGTGAGTTTGATTTCGACCGGTGTTTGCCCTTTGAAATAACTGACGAAAGCCTTGTCGCCCTTTTTGACGTATGTGCCCGAGACAATAAATGGCGGCAGGCCGGTGCCCGGCACGCGAAGGCCGAGGTTGCGCCAGAAACTGGTCGGCACGATTTGGGCTGATACAACTTCAGCGCGGGTGACCGTCACGTTGCCACGAATGGCCGCAACTTTTTCGCCGACCGACAACACCACTCGCAGCTCATCTGCGGTCAGTTCAATCTTTGCCATTGATAACCAAAAACTAGCGAGTCTTCGTAACGTAACTTACGGTGATCGTAACTCGGCGCGAGTATGCACTTGGTGGCATGAAGCGGCCGGCCGCAAACTTTTTGAAAGAACCCTTGATGCCCATCTTCTTGAGCGCAATTGCCACAGTCAAGGCTCGGTTGTAGCAGAGGGCCAAGTTTTGCGCACGTGTTCCCGTTGGGTAGACATAACCGGTGACCAAAACCTGAAGGTGAAAATACCCCTTAGGAATCTTTGCCACTAACTTAGCAAGGGCCGCTTTTGCCTTCGCCAAGATGACGGCAGAGTTAGCGTTGAAGAAAATTGTTGTAGAAAGGCGTTTGAGAGCATACCTCTGAACAATCACCGGCACGTTTGCCTTACGAATTTTCAGGGAACGGCTGTAGCCCGCAACCTGCAAGGTGTGCAAACCCGTCTTGATCGAAAGAGGAATCGGCAGCGAGCCCTTGAAGGAGCCCTTGGCGTTTGTCCTCAAGGTTCCTAAATGCACTGGCTTCGAGAAAATGTAAACTTCAACGTCTGTGTTTGGCATGAAACCTGTTCCGCCAACGCTTGCCATTTGATTGTCTTGAACAAGCACGTTGTTATTTGGGTCTAACGGTGCTGGCGCGCCCGAAGTGGTTACTGCAGCCAACGACAATGACCAACCAGGTGCGTTGAGCTCAACCCCTGTCGATGCGTTATTTGGCACAAGCGCAACAGTGGTCGAAACTCCGCCCTCAGTGACAGCTGAGCTGCCCGAAGCTGGAGGCGTCTCGACTGGTGTCGGGGTAATCGGTGGCAAATCGCGAGCCACTACCTCGAAAGTCTGGGTCAATTGCACGGCATCAAAGTAATAGTCGTTGCCCAGCTGCGAGGCGGTGATTGTGCAAGTTCCGGTGCTCAACAAAGTAACAGCCCCCGAAAGCTCATCAACCAAACAGACCAACGGAGTAGCACTCGAATAAGTGACGGTGTTCAACGAAGCACCGCCCGCCGCACGAGCCACATAGTTTGTAGTTTCAAGAACTACAGGTGAAGGTGCGGTCGTTCGCCACAACAAAACCTGAGCGCTCTTCGACTCCCAAACTGCATAAAGTGTGACATCACCATCGAGCAGGGTGAAGTGGTCGCTGCCGCTGGCATCAAATAGCAGGCCACTGCCGTCTGGGTTAGTGCTCCAACCAGCTAAGAAATAACCTGGCTTCGACAGCGAACCG
>CAIYTL010000238.1 GCA_903929105.1 uncultured Micrococcales bacterium
CTCGGCAATGGCAGCAATTCTTTTAGAAATACGCGATTCAGTCACGCCCTTAAGCCTACCTCTAGCGCTGCCTTCAAAGGCCTTTGGGCTCAAGAAACTACTTTGCTTTTCTGCCTCAAAAGGCGTAGGATTCTATGAGGTAGTTGACAACTGCTTGAAGCCTAGTCTGGCAAATTAATCACACTAAAGATTCAATCTAGAAGTGTGCCTTCGCCAGAGCAACCAGCAGGCCCAAATCACAGTTGTTACTGCACACCTTAGGGTGGTGGCTCAATTGGTAGAGCAGCGGTCTCCAAAACCGCAGGTTGCAGGTTCGAGTCCTGTCCGCCCTGCAAGCATTACAAAGCTGAAAGAAGAAAATATGTCCGACTCGCCTTACGAAGCCTCAGAAGACCTCGTAGAAAAAGCTAAGGCCGACCGTGCGTCACGTCGCAGCCCAAGCGGTCGCGTCGTTTTGTTCTTCAAGCAGGTTGTGGCTGAGCTTAAAAAAGTAACTCGCCCGACTAACAAAGAACTTTTGAACTACACCGGCGTTGTGCTTGGCTTTGTGACCGTAGTAATCGCAGTCGTGTTTTTGCTCGACCTAGGTTTCTTCAACTTGGTCTCTTGGTCTTTCACACCAAGCAAGTAAACGGGCAGTCCAACCAATCGGGCAGCATCCAGTTTTTAGATTTATCAACGATAGGAATACCAAGTGAGTGAACTAGACGACCTAGCAAAGGTTGAAGACACCGAGGCTGAGGCGCTTATCGCCGAAGCCGACGCTGACTTTGCCGACCTTGCGCTAGACGCAGCCGCCGAGCTTGAGCAAGACCTAGAGCTTGAAGTTGCAATCGCCGACGTTGCCACCGAAGCAGCAGAAGTCGAAGCCGAAGTTTCAGAGGGTGGCGCCGACGTTGTCGTTGCTGCCGAAGAAGAGGCTGAGGCCGACCCTTATCGCGACTTTCGTGCCGAACTTCGTCGCCAGCCTGGCAAGTGGTATGTAATCCACAGCTATGCCGGTTATGAAAAGCGAGTTAAGCAAAACATTGAGAACCGCAAGCTCACCATCGAAGGTGGCGACTTGGTCTATCAGATCGAGGTTCCAATGGAAGAATTCGTTGAGGTCAAGAACGGGCAGCGCAAGCTGGTTTCAAAAGTTCGCATTCCGGGCTATGTTTTGGTTCGCATGGACCTAAACGAAGAGTCATGGCAGCTCGTGCGCTACACCCCAGCGGTTACCGGTTTCGTGGGTAACTCTCAGTTGCCGACACCATTGCGCCCAGACGAAGCGTTCAACATGCTTAAGCCGATCTTCGTTCTTCCTGAAGAAGCCGAAGCTAAAGCCGGCAAGGGCTTTGTCAACGTCAAGGGCAAGTCAAAGGCTGTGCCAATCAACGTCGACTACAAGGTTGGCGAGAGCATCATGATCAAAGACGGTTCGTTCGCTGGCTTGCCTGGCACCATCTCTGAGATCAAGCCAGAAAGCGGCAAGCTCACCGTTCTGGTATCACTATTCGAGCGTGAAACCCCAGTCGAACTTGGCTTTGAGCAGGTCGGCTCGCTCTAGTAGCTCGCTAACCACCCAAAGACTTTTAGAACCCATAAAAAAGGAAAAGACAAATGGCACCTGCAAAGAAGAAAAAGGTCACCGGCCTGATCAAGCTGCAGATCAAAGCTGGCGCTGCTAACCCGGCACCACCGATTGGTCCTGCACTAGGTCAGCACGGTGTAAACATCATGGAATTCTGCACCGCGTACAACAACGCAACTGCAGACCAGAAGGGCAACGTTGTTCCCGTAGAAATCACTGTCTACGAAGACCGCACGTTCTCATTCATTCTCAAGACTCCACCAGCTGCTGAGCTAATCAAAAAAGCTGCTGGTGTTGCAAAGGGCTCAGCTACTCCTCACACCGTGAAGGTAGCCAAGCTAACCCGCGACCAGGTCTTGTCAATTGCAACCGCAAAAATGGCAGACTTGAACGCCAACGATGTTGAGGCAGCAGCCAAGATCATCGCAGGCACCGCACGTTCAATGGGAATCACCGTAGAGGCCTAAAGAACAAAAGAACACGAGTGGGAGGGTCGCGCGCGACCCGCAGACCACAACTGTGACCGGGTCAGCAAACGCTGACCTAACTATTCAATAGAAAAGGAACAACAGAATGGCAAAGCGCTCAAAGGCTTATCTAGCCGCAGCAGAAAAAATCCAGGTTGGCAAGCTTTACACCCCAGCCGAGGCCGTAACACTCGTTCGCGAGACCGGTTCTTCAAAGTTTGACTCAACCATCGAGGTTGCATTCAAGCTAGGTGTCGACCCTCGCAAAGCAGACCAGATGATCCGCGGCACCGTTTCGTTGCCACACGGAACCGGTAAGACTGCCCGCGTAATCGTTTTCGCTACCGGTGCAGCAGCTGACGCAGCACGCGAAGCAGGCGCTGACGAGGTTGGCGGCGACGAGCTAATCGAGAAGGTTGCAGCAGGTTGGGTTGACTTTGACTCAGCAGTTTCGACTCCAGAACTTATGGGCAAGGTTGGTCGTTTGGGTAAGGTTCTTGGCCCTCGCAACTTGATGCCAAACCCAAAGACTGGCACCGTGACCCCTGACGTAGCAAAAGCTGTTACCGACATCAAGGGCGGAAAAATTGATTTTCGCGTTGACAAGCAGGCAAACCTGCACCTCATCATCGGCAAGGCATCGTTCACCAAAGAGCAGCTTGGCGAAAACCTTGCAGTTGCGCTTGACGAAATCTTGCGTCTAAAGCCTTCGAGCTCAAAGGGTCGCTACCTAATCAAGGGTGCAATCGCGACTACATTTGGCCCTGGCATTTTGCTAGACACCAACGTAACCAAGGTTGAGTTCTAGCCTCTAAAGTTTCAAACAAAAGGGGCCAAGCCGAAAAGGTTTGGCCCCTTTTGCATCTTCTTGTTTACCTTGCATTTGTTTTTGAAATATAGGCTTTTAGCTACTAACTGATAGGTGGGATATTGTCACAACACGCGTTTGGCGCAGCAACACTGCTCGACACTAAAGACCCGATGGGTTTAAGAAGCTCAGCCCCGCTATTAGACGCGTGGATTCGTGACATGGAGACCGACAGGTCACCATTCCAAATTCCTGGCCACAAAGGCCGCACCGACCTTACCGGCGCCATCGTTGATGGTGACATTCCCGTGCTGCCTGGCAACCATCCGCACCGCATTTCACCGAGTTTGATTCTTGAAGCCGAAGCCCTAGCTGCTGATCTTTGGGGAGCCTCGCTTTGTCGCTTTGGCGTCAATGGTTCTTCGGGTTCAAACCACGCTGCTGTGATGGCAGTTGCAGGTCACGGTGACAAAGTGATTGTTTCTCGCACCCTGCACAAGTCTGTGTTGGTCGGTTTGGTTTATGCCGGTGCGATTCCGATTTGGGTGCGCCCCGAAATCGACCCACTAACTGGCCTGCCCTCGCACCTGTCGGTTGAAACTCTCGAAAAAGCACTGCAACAGCACCCCGATGCTAAAGCGGTTCTAATCGGTGAACCGTCTTATGTCGGCACCATGTCGAATGTTCCTGCGCTTGCACTGCTAACTCACAGCTATGGCATTCCCTTGGTGGTTGATGCTGCTTGGGCCGCGCACTTCGGCTTTCACCCAGAGCTGCCAGCGCACCCGCTGAGCCAAGGCGCAGACATTGTTGTTACCTCGGCCCACAAAACTTTGCCGAGCTATTCTCAGGCTTCATTTGTTTTGGTGCGAGACGAATATGTTGATCTAGCTCGTTTCAACAAGATGTTTGACGCGACCATCACAACCTCAATGTCAGGGCGCATTTTGGCGTCAATTGACGCTGCTCGTGCTTTGCTGGCGCGCCACGGCGAAGAGCTGATTGACCCTGTGATTCAGGCAACGGCCCGCGGCCGAGCTCGACTCTTAGAACACGGCATCGGTGTTATCGACGGTCAACACATTGACCCGCTCAAACTCGTGATTTTGCTCAGCACGGTAGGCGCTGACGGCAACCAGGTTGAAGCTGAGCTTTTGGCCGACAACATCGACCTCGAAATGGCCAATCGAGACATGATTATTCCGATGATCACTTTTGCTGACACGCCAGCACGAATCAACGACTTGGTTGATCGCATCATTGCCTCAGTTGAGCGTCACCGCGGTGAACTTCGCCCGATATCGATTTCGGCGAGCTTCTCGATCGAGCCTGAGGTTGTTATGTCGCCGCGCGACGCATTCTTTTCGCCAACTGAAACTGTTTCAGCAGCCGAAGCAGTTGGGCGAGTTTGTGCCGAGATGATTTGCCCTTACCCACCGGGAGTGCCTGTTTTGTCAACTGGTGAGCGCATTACCCAGGCGGCGCTAGACGCACTCTTTGCGGCCCGCGACAGTGGAGTCAGAATCGCTTTTGTTGCTGACCCAACTCTGAGCACTATCAAAGTGCTGCCGCGATAAAACTAGTTTCTGCCGCGCGAAGCTCGAAACAAAGTTGTTGCGCCAACAATGCCCAGTGCCAAACCAAGCCACCAAGATTCGGCATAGATTTTGGTGATGGCCAGAATCTCGACTAAAAGCCCGAGAACAACTGTGAAGCTGCCGATCCACCAGAACGGATGCAAGCTTGCGAAGCGCCCAACTTTGCGGAGTGGCAGAGCTTCACTCGCGGTGCCGCAGTAACGGCATATGCTGGCTTCTCGCTTGATGTATTCGGCACATGCAGGGCATTTTCTGTGGTCGGCTGAATGTTCCGCCGCGAGAGGCAAGGTGGCAACGATGATTCCCATAATGAGCGATGTAGCAATCAGCGATAGCCAAAAAAACGTAAACCAGTCACGATTTTTGGTTACAGCGCTTCTGGCTACGAAAACTGCTGACAGCAGGTTCAGCGTTAGCAGTGATAAAGCCGAAGGCAACCAGTCTTGAACAATCTTTAGCGGGTCAGACTGTGCGTTCAAAGAAATGGCCGCTGGGGTAGCACCCAGGTCGAAGCCAAACTCAATAACTTGCTGAATCACAAACGCCCCCTAGCCTAGGTTTCTAGTTTGAGCCTAAAACGGCAGTTAGGTCTTCAAGCGTTGGTGGCTCACAACCAGCGCGCTCACAAGTGATCGAGGCTGCTACGCCGGCCACTCGCACAAACTCTGCGAGCGTGGCATCGCTTAGGTTTGCCAAACGATCAAACGGGTCGTCAAACCCCCGTTCGACTACGAGGCATTTCGAAAACGCCTGGAAACGTTGTCGATCAGCGAGGAGGCTGCCGAGGCGATCGAAGAGCAGAAGA
>CAIYTL010000239.1 GCA_903929105.1 uncultured Micrococcales bacterium
CAAATCACAGCGTGAAAACGAAGAATATCTTTGCCTACGATTTGAACCGTCGCCGGCCAAAGCTCAGCAAACTTGGCCTGGGCCTCGGCGCTGTCGTCGCCATAACCAATCGCGGTGATGTAGTTAAGCAGTGCGTCGAACCACACGTAGGTGATGTGTGAGTCATCCCACGGAATATCGATGCCCCAGTCGAACTTCTCTTTAGACCGCGAAATGCTCAAGTCGGTTAGGCCGCGGCGCACAAACGAAACGACTTCGTTGCGCGCTGACTCAGGTTGAATGAACTTTGGGTTGGCGGCATAAAAATCTAAAAGTGGTTGCTCGAACTCGCTGAGCTTGAAGAAATAGTTAGTCTCTTTCAAACGCTCAACTGGCTTGGAGTGAATGGCACAAACTTTGATGCCGTCGAACTGGCCTTCACCGTCGGCGAGGTCTGCTTCGGTTTTGTATTCTTCACAACCAACGCAATAGTTGCCCTCAAAAGCGCCCTGATAAATAAAACCTTTGTCGAAGAGCAACTGCAAAAACTTTTGCACGTTGGCTTCGTGGCGTGGCTCGGTGGTGCGAATAAAGTCTTGATTGTTAATGTCGATGGTCTCAAGCAACGGCAACCAAGAGTCTTTGACAAGCTGGTCTGCCCAGGCTTGAGTGGTGGTTTTGTTAGCCGCTGCGGTGCGCAAAATCTTTTCACCGTGCTCATCGGTGCCGGTTAGCAAGAAAGAGTTTTCGCCGCGTTGACGGTGCCAGCGAGCCAACACGTCAGAAGCCACCTCGGTGTAGGCGTGGCCAATGTGCGGGGCATCGTTCACATAAAAGATTGGAGTCGTGACATAGAACGACTTTTTGGGCGCAGCAGACATGCCTCTATTTTAACATTGCAGTTGCTGGCTGGGTTACTAACTAGGCTAAGTCGGCAAACTGGGTGGCAATGAGCGCACGATCTTGGACATCGGCGATGGCATCGATTGCGGCGGCGGCCAAAGCCCAGTTCGCCTCAAAACTCGCTGTGCCCTGGGTTGCACGCGCTAACCCTTCATAACCCGAAGCAATAAGCCAATCGGTGCCGTCGAGCTTTGCCAGGCGCACAGCCTCAGCTGCAGCTTCGATCGACAAAGCCTGCGCGCCGGCCTTTGCCAACGCCCTTGAATACAGCCAAAGACCTATCGAAACATTTTGGTCAGTGCCCACTTTGCGCCAAAGGTTCAAACTTGTGGCCGCTTGTTCTAGCCCTTCAAGTAGCTGCGCCTGGTCACCCTCGACGACAAGTTCGAAAGCCAGGTTGTAGGCGGCGATAGCTAACTTGCGAATGTTTGCCGTTTCGTCACTCATTTAGCGCCACCTTTGCCACGTGCCTGAAGTGCTTGGTTATAAAGGTCATTTTTGCTAACACCTGGGTGAGCCGCGGCCACCTCGGCGGCGGCCTGCTTTAGGCCAGTGCCATCAGCTGCAAGCTCAAGAACCAGGCTTAGCAAATCGCCAGTTTCGACAGCCTCAGCGGCAGCGCCTGCCACCACCAAAACGATTTCGCCGCGAGGTTCTTCGGCAGCCCAAAGAGTTAGTTCAGCCAAAGTGCCGCGCACAGTTTGCTCAAACTTTTTAGTTAGCTCGCGTGAGACGCTCGCCTGCCGGGCCTGACCAAGCACCTCGGCGGCCGCCGCAAGCGATTCATGAATGCGGTGAGGTGAC
>CAIYTL010000240.1 GCA_903929105.1 uncultured Micrococcales bacterium
CGATTAGCGCTGCGGCTGCCCAGTCGTATTCTTTGATGTCGCGCTCAAAGTAGGCGTCGAGAACGCCCTCGGCTACGTGGCACATGTCGATAGCGGCGGCTCCGTTGCGACGCAGGTCTTGAAAGCCGGCCATGAGTTTGGTGACTTCGGCCAGTTGTGAAGGCCGAATGTCTGGCGAATAACTAAAGCCTGTGGCCATGATGCGGCTTTTGCGGTCGGCAGGTGGGCCAACAAGTTTGGTGGTTTGACCGTCACGCTGCACGAACGAGCCTTGGCCTTTGGCTGCATACCAAACCGTGTTTAGCTCGGGGGCTACGACAGCGCCGACGACCCATTCGCCGGTTGTGATGTCTTGAGCGCCAACACTGCACGCATAAAAAGGCAGGCGGCGCATGTAGTTGATGGTGCCGTCGAGAGGGTCGATGCTCCAGCGAACCGGAGCGCCCTGGCGGTCATCCGCTTCGTATTCTTCTCCGGTGATCGTGTCATTTGGGCGATTTGAACGGATGGCGTCACGAACGGCGCGCTCGCTAGCGAGGTCGGCCTCGGTCACAAAGTTGTTGATGTCGCCCTTGGTGTCAAAAGTGAGTGTGCTCTGCTTGCGATAGCCGACGATGATCTCGGCACCAACATGCGCAGCCTTTAGGGCAACGGCCAGAAGCTCTTCGAGGTTGAGTTCGGTCACTTTAGGCAACTTCGGTAGTTAGACGTTCAACCAGCTCGGCATACTTGCCCGCAGTTTGCACGACAATGTCGGCAGGTAGGGCTGGTGGGGGTGTGTCACTGTCGGTGTTCCAGTTTTCGGCTAGCCAGTTGCGCACGATCTGTTTGTCAAACGAATCTTTGCGGTCACCGCGAAGCCACGAAGCCTTCGACCAAAATCGACTTGAGTCTGGGGTTAGAACTTCGTCGCCCAAAGTGATTTCACCGGTTGCTGGGTCGACACCAAATTCAAACTTGGTGTCGGCAAGAATTAGTCCCGCATGTTCGGCTAGTTCTGAAGCTCGGTTGAAAATCTGCAGCGAGAGGTCGCGCAAAGCGTTGGCGTTGGTCTCACCGATGAGTTCGATGACTCGCTCGAACGTGATGTTCTCGTCGTGGTCGCCAAGCTCAGCTTTGAAGGCCGGCGTGAAGATCGGCTCAGGCAGCTTGCCACCAAACAGCAGGCCCTCGGGCAGTGCCACGCCGCAAATGGTGCCGGTGGCTTGGTAGTCCTTCCAACCCGAACCAGAGACATAACCGCGCACAACACATTCAATCGGAAACATCTGCAGCTTCTTAGCCACAGTCGCACGGCCAGCAACTTCGGCAGGCACCGGCACTTCGTGTGAAACGTGGTTTGGCACCTCAAGGCGGTCGAACCACCAGTTGGTTAGCTCGGTGAGGTACTTGCCTTTTGAAGGAATAGCCGGCTCAAGCACGTGGTCAAACGCACTCACGCGGTCGCTGGCAACCACCAAAATCAGGTGCGCCAAAGCCGGGTCGTTCGACTCATAAAGGTCGCGAACCTTGCCGCTATAAACGTGCTGCCAGCCGGCGATTGCCTGAGCCGCCATTAGCCTGCGACCTTTTTTGCAATGTCTTTGCGAAAGTGGCTGCCTTCAAGTTTGATGTGGCCCATGGCTTCGTAGGCGCGGTGTCGAGCTTGTGCAAAGTCGTGACCTACAGCAACTACCGAAAGCACACGGCCGCCGGTTGCCATCAAATGCTCAGGCCCCTGCGCTGTTGCTGCGTGGCAAATCTCAACACCCTCAACCGCGACTGCGTGGTGCAGACCGTGAATCGGGCGGCTCGGTGCAGCGGTTTCGGGGTAGCCTTCGCTGGCTAGCACCACGGTGATGGCGGAATCCGCACTGAATTGCGGCTCAGGTGCCGTTTCAAGATTGCCGAGGGCAGCTGCATAAAGCAGGCCAGCCAGCGGGGTGGTTAGTCGACGCAAAACAACTTGAGTTTCTGGGTCGCCGAATCGGGCGTTGAACTCAATAACGCGAGTGCCACGCTCGGTGACGATCAGGCCGCAATAAAGCAGACCGATAAACGGCGAACCTAGGCGCGCCATTTCGGCAACGGTTGGTTCGGCCACTGTGCGTTGAACCTCGGCGACGAACCCGGCAGGCAACCACGGCAACGGGCTATATGCACCCATGCCGCCGGTGTTGGGGCCTTCATCGTTATCAAAGGCGCGCTTGAAATCTTGAGCGGGGGTCAGAGGCATTACGTTGACGCCGTCACTCAAAAAGAAGAGGCTGACCTCTGGGCCGGCCAAAAATTCTTCAACCAGGATTCCCCCATCGATGAACTTTTCGGCGTGAGCAAGCGCTGCAGCGCGGTCACTGGTGACAATCACGCCTTTGCCCGCTGCTAGGCCATCGGCCTTAACAACGAAAGGTGCACCAAAAGAGTCGAGCGCCGACTCAACTTCGGCGATTGTGGAACACTCGCGTGCCATGCCGGTTGGTACATCGGCCGCGGCCATAACTTCTTTGGCAAAACTTTTGCTGCCTTCAAGCTGAGCGGCAAGTTGGCTTGGGCCAAACACTGCAATGCCCTCGCGGCGCAGAGCATCGCTCACACCGGCAACTAGGGGAGCCTCGGGGCCGACAATCACCAATTCGATTTGGTGTTCAAGAGCATATTTAGTGGTTTCGAGCGGGCTGTTCGGGTCGATCGCAACACAGTGAACGTCGCCGGCAATGCCAGCGTTGCCAGGGGCTACCGCTATTTTTTCTGATGGCGTGCCGGTGCGAATCAGTGCCTTAACAATTGCGTGTTCGCGGGCGCCGCCGCCTAAAACCAGAATCTTCACAGGGTCAAGTTTAGCCGTGGCCAGTGGGTCATAATTTGGGGCGACCGGCTAAAAGTCTTGAGCGTCGCTTGAGTTTGCGGCCTCGTAGGCTTCAGCCGGAATCGCCGCGATTGGCAAACGCATTTCGAAGGTTGCACCGGTCAGATTTTCGCGGTCAACGCGCTCACCCGAAAGGGCTCCGCCTTGAGCGGGCAGGCACACCAAGCTGCCGCCGTGAGCTTCAACCAGGCCACGGCTAATGCTCAACCCAAGGCCTGAACCGCCAGTGTTGCGAGCACGGTCGGGCGCAAGACGCACAAAACGCTCAAAGATGTTTTCACGCTTGTCGTCGGGCACAGCGGGGCCGTCGTTGAAAACCTGAACCCAGAAGCTCGAGTTTGAGCCATCGGCGGCGTCAGCGGTTACGCCAGTGCGAACCGAAATTTTGGTTTCAGCCCAACGGTTAGCGTTTTCGAGCAGGTTTGCCAGCACCTGGTGAATGCGCTCTGGGTCAACATAGAGGTCTAGTTGCTTTAGTTTGGGGTCGGCTTCGAGTGTGAGGTCAAAAGCGCATCGGCTAGCAAAAGTTTCGACACTCCCTTCAATGAGGGCAACCACGTCGACGGCACGTTTGTTGATTTGTTTGTCGGCGACGCCTTGGTTGTCAAGCTGAGTTGCCAGCGTTAGGTCGCGCACGATGCGGGCAGCACGGTTGCCTTCGCGCACCACCGATATTGCTGTTTGTTCCACAGTGGCGCGTTTGCCGGTCGAACGCATAAGGTTGTCGGCTCCTGCCACGATTGAGGCAAGTGGGCTGCGAAGTTCGTGCGCCACATCGGCACAAAGTTGACGCATGCCGTCTTCGGCATCTTGCGCTCGGTTCACCGAAAGTTCAACTCTTTCGAGCATCTCGTTGAATGCGGTGCCGGTGCGGCCAAGGTCGGTGTCGGGGTCATCAATTTCGATGCGTTCGCTCAATTGACCGCCGCCAGCAATGCTCTTGGCTACCAAGTTCATTTTGTCTAGAGGTTCTAGTGCGCGGCGCATGTAACGTCGCAACACCAAGGCCAGCACGATCATTAGCACGACCATGGCGGGCACACCAATTGCCATGATTTGGCCAAAAACGTCGAAGGCTTCAATGTTTGCCGCGGCAACGGTGATGGTGGCTCTTGTGGTCGGCAACAGATCTTCGAGCAGCATGAAGCCGTCGTCTTGACCGGCGTAACGGTTTGCATAACCTGGCAGTGGCAAAAGGTTTAGGTCGCCGTGGCTGGTGTTTGGGTTCAGGCCAGCGCCAAAGCCCTTGCCGTCGCTAAAGTTATGGCCATCTTTGGTGATGACCACGCTCACACCTGGTCGGGTGATGCGTCTAGCAAGTTCGTCGGGCGGCAGGCTGCTTTCGAGCGAAATCGCGCTGCTCATCACAGCGTTCAGCGCATCAGACTGCTGTTGTTTCAAAACCGGGCGCAACAAAAGGGCAATCGTTGCCACCAGCACCACACCTGTGATGGCGATGGCAGCGAGTGCCGTCAGAATTACTCGGTTTTGGAGTGATTTCACGTTTCTATTGTTAGCCTTCGACGTCTACTTTTGCTGCTGGAGACTTGATTATGTAACCCAAGCCGCGTTTGGTTTTGATTAGCTCATTGGCGTCGCAACCGGCGTGCTCAAGTTTTTTGCGCAGTGAGCTGATGTGAACTTCAACCAAGTTTGGGTCGAACGCGTCATAGCCCCACACCTGTGTGAGCAAGTAATTCTTTGAAAGCACGCGACCGCGAGAGCGGGCCAGTTCACCTAACAGGCGATACTCGGTGTTGGTGAGGCTGATTTCTTCGCCCTGGTAGGTCACCGAGGCTTCGTCTTCGTTGATTAAGAGATCGCCGATTGATAGTGGCGCAACTAAAACTCCGGTGCGGCGAAGCACGGCGCGAACCCGCAGCAAAAGTTCACCCATCAGAATCGGTTTGGTCACATAGTCGTCAGCGCCAACTTCGAGGCCGCGCATTTTGTCTTCGGCCGCGTCGCGCGCTGTCATAAAGATGATTGGCACACCGAGCTTGTCGATTGCCTGTTGGCCAACTTCAAACCCGTTGAGGCCTGGCAGCATAATGTCGAGCAGAACCAGGTCTGGTTTGGCTTCAAGAATGGTTTTCAGAGCATCTGCTCCGTTGTGTTCAACACGGGTCATGTAGCCGGCAGCTCGAAGGGCAACTGAGATTTCTGTTGCTAAGCCGACCTCATCGTCGACTACCAAGATGCGTGCCTTGTTAGTTGAATTTTTCATAGCTTTAGTCAAACCCCCATTTCTGGGAGTTTGCTGAATTTAGGCTTAGTGTCACAATTGTTCCATGGGAATTCACAGGAAGACCTCAATCGCCGAAGGTTTAGCAGCGGTTGAGTCTTTGCGTGCTGACCTTTTAAACAAAACGGATGCCACCTCAGCTGCCCTGAAGACCATCGCAGTGCGATACCTGCTCGAAGAGCTCGCTTCGCGTTATGAGGGCAACTCGGTTGAAGTGCGGGTGCCCCCGTTGGGTGCGGTGCAATGTGTTGCGGGGCCAAGGCACACGCGTGGCACGCCACCCAATGTTGTGGAGTTGACTCCTGAACTTTG
Organism: uncultured Micrococcales bacterium; assembly: GCA_903929105.1. Classification (GTDB taxonomy): domain Bacteria; phylum Actinomycetota; class Actinomycetes; order Actinomycetales; family Microbacteriaceae; genus Rhodoluna. The sequence goes on from CAIYTL010000240.1 coordinate 5,403, forward strand.
GCTGGCTTTGGCGCTAGGACAAATGGATTGGGCAGCGGCTTTAGCCACCGGCGGGGTGACGGCATCTGGTGTTCGCGCCGACCTAAGCGGAATGTTGCCACTTTTTTAAGGTTCAATTGAAACGTGAATAAACAAAACGAAACCTTTGAGATGCGTGCCAGCGAAGTGACCCTAAAAGTGCGTCGCTCGCCAAAATTTTTGCCCTTCGTATTAAGTGGCATCGTTTTTGGAATCATTGTTGCGTTCATCGTCAACGCTTTGATTCCCGCTGAAAACCGCAGGCCAACTGCGATCTTGGGCTATTTGGTTTTGTATTTTGCTGGCGCCGGCTTAGCCCTCGGGGTTTTGACAGCAGTGGTGCTTGACAGCATTTCTAGAGCTCGTGCCAAGCAGGTTTCTGCGACTAAACTTGAGAAGTAATCGGCACTTTTAACGACGGGAATCACCTTGCTTCGTGGCGACGGCCTGCTCAATCACGACTTGATGGTTGATGAAAAAGCACCTCAAGATCAGTGTGGTGTTTTCGGTGTTTGGGCTCCCGGCGAAGAAGTCGCCAAGCTAACTTTCTTTGCACTTTATTCGCTTCAACACCGCGGCCAAGAATCAGCCGGAATCGCCACGAGTGATGGCAAGAAAATCTTGGTCTATAAAGACATGGGTTTGGTGTCGCAGGTTTTTAGCGAGACCGCACTTGAGAGCCTGGTTGGCCACATTGCCGTTGGCCACAACCGCTACTCAACCACTGGCGCAAGCCACTGGCGCAACGCGCAGCCAACTCTTGGTCGCACCAGCGAGGGCACAGTTGCCTTGGCTCACAATGGCAACCTAACAAACACCGCAGATCTGCTCGACCTGCTAAAGGCCCGTTACCCAGATCAGAACCAAAACGAAATCACCGGTGGCAACACAACTGACACCGCTGTTTTGACCGCCTTGATGGCCGGCGATCTTGACCACACCCTTGAATCAACGGCGCTCGAGTTGTTGCCGCGCGTGAAGGGCGCCTTCTGTTTAGTTTTCATGGATGAAAGCACCCTCTATGCAGCCCGCGACCCACAAGGTGTTCGACCTTTGGTGCTCGGTCGTTTAGAACGCGGATGGGTGGTTGCTTCAGAAACCGCAGCACTCGACATTGTTGGTGCATCATTCGTGCGCGAAGTTGAGCCGGGTGAACTGATTGCGATTGACGAAAACGGTTTGCGTTCAACCCGCTTCGCCGAAACCAAGCGCGCTGGTTGTGTTTTTGAATATGTCTATTTGGCTCGCCCAGACACTGCCATTAATGGCAAGAACGTTTATGACGCCCGCGTCGAAATGGGTCGACAGTTGGCTCGCGAGTTTCCGGTTGAAGCCGACCTGGTAATACCAACTCCTGAGTCGGGCACCCCTGCTGCGATTGGTTATTCGCAAGAGTCGGGAATCCCCTTTGGTCACGGCCTCGTCAAAAACGCTTATGTCGGGCGCACCTTTATTCAGCCTTCGCAAACCATTCGCCAGCGAGGCATTCGCTTAAAGCTCAACCCGCTCAAAGAAGTTATTCGCGGCAAGCGCATCATCGTGATCGATGACTCAATCGTGCGCGGCAACACCCAGCGCGCACTGGTTCAAATGTTGCGCGAGGCTGGCGCCGCCGAGATTCACATTCGCATCAGCTCACCACCAATCACCTGGCCATGCTTCTATGGCATCGACTTTGCAACTCGCGCCGAGCTAATCGCCACCGGCTTGGGCGTTGACGAAGTGCGCCAGTCAATCAACGCAGACACTCTTGGCTACCTAAGCAAAGACGGCATGGTTGCGGCCACCGAACAGCCAGAATCACAACTTTGCACCGCTTGCTTCACAGGCAAATACCCAATCGCCTTGCCAATCTCTTCACGCTTGGGCAAAAACCTGCTCGAACGCCCAGAGGGTTCAGCCAGCGACGACGCGGTTGACGCTGATGCCGCCCGCGAAGCTGCCGAAGCCGAAGCCGCCGCCTGCAACCCAGGCCCCGACAGCGAGCTCGACGCACTGGCTCGCACCCAGCAGGAGACCCTGAATGACTAACGCCTATGCCGCCAGCGGTGTCGACACCGAGGCCGGCGACCTAGCCGTAAACCTTATGAAAAAGGCTGTTGCGGCCACGCACAACAGCAACGTTTTTGGTGACTTTGGCGGTTTTGCTGGCCTGTTTGACGTTTCATTCTTAAAGTCATTCGAGCGCCCACTGCTAGCAACCTCAACTGACGGCGTTGGCACCAAAGTGGCCATCGCCCAAGCTATCGATAAGCACGACACCATTGGCCAAGACCTAGTGGGCATGGTTGTTGACGACATTGTCGTGGTTGGCGCCAAAAGTTTATTCATGACCGACTACATCGCAACCGGCAAAGTTGTGCCGCAGCGTGTGGCCGACATTGTGCGCGGAATCGCCGAAGCCTGTGCTGCGGTTGGCGTAGCACTTGTGGGTGGCGAAACTGCCGAGCATCCTGGCCTATTAGCTGCCGACGAATACGACGTTGCTGGCGCAGCCGTTGGCGCCGTCGAAGCTTCGAAGCTGCTGGGCGCGCACCGCGTGCAGGTTGGCGATGTTGTGCTTGGTCTCGAGTCGAGCGGTTTTCACAGCAACGGATACTCCCTTGTGCGCAAAATCGTTGCCGACAGCAAACTTGACTACAACAAAACCGTTGCCGAATTTGGCGCAACCAGTTTGGGCGAAGTTCTGCTCGAACCAACCCGCCTCTACACTGGCGTTTTGAATGACCTGCTCGAAAGCGACCTCGGCCAGCACGTCACAACCATGAGCCACATCACGGGCGGTGGCATCGCTGCCAACCTGTCGCGCGTGCTGCCAACTCAAGTTAGCCTCGACATCGATCGTTCAACCTGGGCGCCATCAAACGTGTTTCAAACTTTGGCTTCGTGGGGCGGTTTTGAACTCACCGCGCTCGAGTCGACCTGGAACCTCGGCCTCGGCTTTGCCGTTGTGGTCAAAGGTCATGCAGCAGAGGCCATCAAGGCACAACTTAATGCGGCGGGTATCAAAACCTGGGCTCTGGGAATCATCGAGTCAACCGACTGCGACCTCGCCGCCTCAAGTTACATCACCGAAGCTAAAGGTGTTCGCGGCGGGGCCGTGCGCCTCGTCGGCAAGTACGCCCTCTAAACGACCTTTAGGTCGCCCGAGCCGAGCAGAATCGGCGAGTGCAAAAGCGTCATGGCGTCGTCGTCACTGAATAGCCGTGAGCGAATAATAAAACGTAGGCCTTCGGGGCTCTCAAGCGAGAATCCTCCGCCTCGGCCAGGCACGACATCGATTGTGATGTGAGTGTGCTTCCAGTATTCAAACTGCTCGAGTGAGATCCACACCTTTATTGGTTGCTCGATGCCATCGACCATAAGTTCGCCCAAGAGCACATCTTGGCCGCCCACCCGAAACTCACCGGCGAGGTAACACATCGGTGCCGAGCCGTCGCAACAGCCACCGCTTTGGTGAAACATGAGCGGGCCATGGTTGGTCGTCAACTTGCGAAGCAAGTCGTCGGCTGCCGGCGTGGTTTCAACTCGTGGTGGCAAGTTTTCATACATAAGTGCAGATTACCTTTTTATAAGCGAAATGTGGGGCCCCGAAGAGCCCCACATCCGTCTGAAAGAATCGGCCACACATCGTTGGATGACCGAACAGCTGCCTAGGTTTAGAAGAAACCTAGAGCGTCTGGTGAGTAGCTGACCAAAAGGTTCTTGGTCTGCTGGTAGTGGTCGAGCATCATCTTGTGGTTCTCGCGGCCGATACCCGATGACTTGTAACCACCGAATGCTGCGTGAGCTGGGTAGGCGTGGTAGTTGTTGGTCCACACACGACCGGCCTGAATCTCGCGACCTGCACGGTAGGCAGTGTTCATTAGGCGAGTCCAGACACCCGAGCCCAAACCATAGATGGTGTCGTTGGCAATACTCATGGCCTGCTCGAAACCGTCGAACTTGGTAACAGCAAGCACAGGACCAAAGATTTCTTCTTGGAATATGCGCATGTTGTTAGTGCCTTCGAAGACGGTTGGCTCAACATAGAAACCACCCGAAAGCTCGCCACCTAGGTCAGCTCGCTTGCCACCGAGAAGCAACTTGGCGCCCTCAGCCTTGCCGATTTCGATGTAGCTCAAAATCTTTTCGAGCTGGTCGTTGCTAGCCTGAGCACCAATCATGGTTGCGGTGTCTAGCGGGTTGCCCTGAATGATCTTCTTGGTGCGCTCAAGGCAGTCGGCCAAGAACTTGTCATAAATCGGTGCGTCGATAAGTGCGCGTGAAGGGCAGGTGCAAACTTCACCCTGGTTCAACGCGAACATGTTGAAACCTTCAATGGCTTTGTTATAGAACGCATCGTTTGAGTCGGCAACGTCTCTGAAGAACACGTTAGGGCTCTTGCCACCAAGTTCTAGGGTGACCGGAATGATGTTGTCAGATGCATACTGCATGATTAGGCGACCGGTTGTGGTCTCTCCAGTGAACGCAATCTTGGCGATTCTGCGGTTCGAAGCAAGCGGCTTGCCAGCCTCAACACCAAAGCCGTTGACGATGTTAACAACACCGGCAGGCAGTAGGTCGCCGATTAGCTCCATTAGATACAAGATCGAAACTGGAGTTTGCTCAGCTGGCTTTAGAACCACGCAGTTACCGGCAGCAAGTGCAGGTGCGAGCTTCCAGACGGCCATCAAGATTGGAAAGTTCCATGGGATGATCTGACCGACAACGCCTAGAGGCTCGTGAAAGTGGTAAGCAACAGTGTTGTTGTCTAGCTCGCCCAGGCTGCCCTCTTGAGCGCGAATGGCGCCTGCGAAGTATCTAAAGTGGTCAATTGCTAGAGGAATGTCAGCTGCTAGGGTTTCGCGAACAGCCTTGCCGTTCTCCCAGGTTTCAGCAACGGCAATCTTCTCAAGGTTTGCCTCCATGCGGTCAGCAATCTTGTTCAAGATGATGGCGCGGGCGGTAACCGAAGTTTCGCCCCAAGCTTTCTTAGCTGCGTGGGCAGCATCCAAAGCTTTTTCGATGTCTTCGGCGTTGCCGCGGGCAACTTCGGTGAAAACCTTGCCGGTGACAGGTGTTACGTTTTCAAAATACTGGCCACTGCTTGGGGCTACATATTGGCCGCCGATCCAGTGGTCGTAGCGCGGGCGGAACTCGACGATGCTGCCGGCCGTGCCTGGTGCTGCGTAAATTGACATTTTGAGTCTCTTTCGTTGGGCCCAACCCCTTTGGTGGGCGACAATGGCAAAAATACGCTCGAAGTTATTACGTTTGCTTAACGAATAGCCGTGACTGTCTGAAAGCACTCATTTCGTATAGGTAGCGCACCTAGCCATATGGACAGGTAACAGTTTTTTTATTAGGGTTGCCATATGAACGAAGTAGTTCGAACCGCAACCGGCGCAATACCTTTAGCTAGGCCCGACGTGCCGCTGGGCCGGCGCTCGCCGCACTCTAAAACGCGAGTGCTGGTTGCCGACCGAAACGTCATAATTCGCATTGGGGTTAGGGCGATTCTGGAGCGAACCCCGGGCGTAGCAGTGGTTGCTGAAGCCACCACCTATGACGCCGTGCTCGATGCGGTTGATGAACACGGCCCAGACGTTCTAGTGATCGACCTTGACCTGGGAGATGACACAACTCGCGGTTTGCAGCTTTGCGAAGAAATCACCAAGCGCTACCCTCACACCAAAATCATGATTCTGGCCTCGACTTTGAGCGAGTTCGTCGTGGTCGATGCAATGCGTCGAGGCGTCACCGGTTATTTGCTTAAAGACGATGTCAAAGCTGACGAACTTGGCAAAGCAGTTCGAACCGTTCAAGACGGTGAAGTTGTTATGGGCAAAGGCATCGGAAACCTGGTGGCGCACTCACTCGGGTCGCACCGCGACATTGGTGAACACGTGACCGACCGCGAACTAGAAGTGCTCAAGCTGGTAGCCCGCGGTCTGAGCAACAAGCAGATTGCCGCCGGCATTTACATCACCGAAAGCACCGTTAAGTTTCACCTGCAAAACTTATCGCGCAAACTTGGCGCTCACCGCCGTGCCGAACTGGTGCACAAAGCCACCGCGGCCGGCTTGCTCTAAAAAGCTGTTTCGCTTTATTGCCACCGAGTTCGCAATGTAGCCAAAACTCGGGCATATTTGTATTTTGAACGTTTTGCCCAATCAGAGGAACCCACTTGAATCAGCTGCCGAACTCGCCTGATGGCGCAAGTCTCGGCAAGGTTTATTTGGTTGGAGGCGGCCCAGGAGCCGAAGACCTTATTACTGTTCGCGGCTATAAGTTGTTGCTCAAAGCAGACGCGGTGGTTACCGACGGCATCGGTGCGGTTGGGCTTTTCGAAGACTTGCCGACCACCACAGAAATTTATGACGTTTCAGGACTAACTCAAGACACCACGGTTGCTCAAAAAGACATCAACAATCTGCTGATTGATTTGGCCAGACAAGGCAAACAGGTAGTTCGGCTCAAAGTTGGTGACCCAAACATTTTTGGTGGCGGTGGCGAAGAAGCTTTTGCTTGCGAGTCAGCTGGAGTTGCCTTTGAAGTTGTTCCCGGTGTGACCAGCGCCGTGGCCGCACCTGCCGCTGCGGGCATCCCCTTGACACACCGAGGCATCGCCAACGGTTTCACTGTGGTAACCGGCGATGAAGAGGTTGCTTCAGTTGGTGGCGACACCGATCACACTCTCGTGATTTTGATGGGCCTTGACCGTTTGCGCGAAACCTCGTTCACGCTCGCCGCTGGTTTGCGCGGCGCAGATTGCCCGGTGGCAATCATTGAATCAGGTTTTGCTGACAACCAAAAAATCGTTGTCGGCACCCTCGCAAATATTTGGCGAATCGCCCAAGAAGCTGGCATAAAATCGCCCGCAGTGATTGTTGTAGGTGATGTGGTTCGTCTGAGCCCGCACTATTTAGCTGAGCTTCAAGCCCAATTTTTTAAACCAGAAAGAAGTTAGCCGTTCATGTCTAAACAACTCAGGGTTGCAATTATTGGCGCTGGCCCGGCCGGAATTTATGCGGGCAACATACTTCACACCAAACACCCTGAAGTCACCATCGACCTTTTTGACTCACTGCCAGCACCTTATGGATTGATTCGCTACGGCGTTGCCCCAGACCACCCGCGAATCAAAGGCATCGTGAACTCGCTGCACGAAATGCTAAACTCCGGTTCAATTCACTTTTTTGGCAATGTCGAGTTCGGCGTTGACCTAACCCTGGCCGACGTGCGCAAGTATTACCACGCGGTGATTTTTGCAACCGGAGCCATCAAAGACGCCGCACTGAACATCTCGGGCATCGACCTTGATGGCAGTTTTGGCGCAGCCGACTTTGTTAGCTGGTATGACGGCCACCCCGATGTGCCGCGCACCTGGCCGCTAACCGCAGAGAAGGTTGCAGTTTTAGGCAACGGCAACGTAGCCCTAGACGTTGCTCGCGTTCTTGCCAAGCACGCCGACGACATGCTAAAAACCGATATTCCAGCAAACGTATATGAGGGTCTCAAAGCCTCACCGGTCACAGACGTGCACGTTTTTGGTCGTCGCGGCCCGCAGCAAATCAAGTTCACACCGATTGAGCTTCGCGAGCTTGGCGAAGTTGAAGACGTTGACATTGTGGTTTATGAAGAAGATTTTGGCGATGACTGGTTCGACGAAGACGCCGAAGGTGTTACCAACCAGCACCGCGTAATGGCGCGCATCATGGACGAATGGCGCGAGCGCGAGCTAACCGGCGCCAGCCGCCGTTTGCACCTTCACTTTTATCACTCACCGGTTGAGATTTTGGGTGCCGACGGCAAAGTGGTTGGCATTCGGTTTGAACGCAACCGCCCACTTGGCGATGGCAAAGTTGAGGGCACCGGCGAGTTGCGCGACTTTGACGTGCAGGCTGTTTATCGTGCCATTGGTTATTTTGGCAGCGAACTGCCAGAGGTGCCTTTTGACGACAAGTTAGGTGTGATTCGCAACGCTGGCGGCCGAGTCGTTGACGAGTCAGGCTCAGCTGTGAATGGTCTCTATGCAACTGGCTGGATCAAACGTGGCCCTGTCGGCCTAATCGGCCACACTAAGAGCGACGCACTCGAGACCATCGAAAACCTGCTTGCCGACATCGACCAGCTGGTTGACCCTGTCTCGACCGAATCGGCTACCGCAGAACTTAAAGCGCGTGGCGTGCAGTTCACAGATTGGCGCGGATGGCTCAAGTTAAACGACCACGAGCTTGCGCTTGGAGCAGCAGACAGCTCGCAGGTTGTGCGTGAGCGAGTGAAGGTTGTGTCTCGCGAAGAACAGGTTGAGATTTCTAACCGAAACGGTTAGTTTTTCGAAGCGTCAGTAGATTCTTCGGCGTCGTCGCCGGTGTCTTCGCCGTCTTCATCTTCATAAAGATCGGCCCACTTGTCTTCGTAGTCAGGTTCGCCAGAACCACCGGGTGCGACAGTGCCAAGCTCTCGTTCGAGCGCGTTGTAGTCAGTGTTCGGGCTGAAGTACTTCAGCTCGCGAGCCACTTTAGTGTGTTTTGCCTTTTGACGGCCACGCCCCATGGCGAGACCCCCTCTTATGAACTTGGCCAAACCCCAGTTGCGGGTTCGGGAGGATTAACAGATAAAACCTGCGCTTATTTTAGCAGGCTAAAGGCGATTATTGCTCCCGCAACTACGCCCATGGCAGGTAGCAGCAGGTTGAGTGCTGCGTTGTAGGTGGCCCGACGATACAAACCTGCTCGCCAAAAAGTGCCAGTTTGGGCTGCCCATGAGCTGAAAGTTGAAAGACCTCCGGCAAAACCGACCACCAGCAACAAATAAGGCACTGCCGGTTGCGCGCCACCCAAAAACAGTCCAGCGAATATTGAAGCAGCGGTGTTGGCAATCAAAATGCCCCAAGGCAAAATGCCCGTGAAGTTCGCCAAAACAAATCGCAGAATGGAACCCAGACCACCAAGCCCAGCGATCAGCAGCACAAACAAAATTGTCGTCATTGCTGCCCTTCACTCGGTTGCTCGGCAGCAGCTTTGCCGCTTAGTTTGCCTAGGCGAAGCCCGAGCAGGTAGGCCACAACTCCAAGCACAAACATCGCAATGACGGTGAACGGCGCCAAAGCTGCAGATGCGCTCGAACCAATCATCCATAGTGCCACACCGCTCATTGTGGTGAACCCACCTGCAAAGCCGACGCCCCAAAAGAGTTTGCTTGAACCAGACTCAAACAAAGGCGCCGAGTTGACCAAACCCAAAAACGCTGCACCCAGCAGGTTCACTAAAAACAACATGCCAATTTGCGGCAGCGTGATCGACGCCGCGTATCGAGCTGCTGTGCCCAATGCGCCGCCCAAGAACACGAGGGCCACGTTCTGCAAGGTGTTTTTCATGCTTTCGCCTCTTCAGCCGATATGGGTCGCGAAAAAGTTATTAGTCGTCACCGTCGATGCGGTGGGCGATTTTTTCAACGCGGTTGCTGCCCAGTCTGTGGCGACGAGGTGCTGGTCGCAAGCGCTCACCGCGACGCATATCGCCAGGCATTGGGCGGCGCTCAAACAGCTTCACGTGCTCGGCAGATTCAAGGCGCCAAGGAACCAGCGTGACCATAACGCCTCGCACATACAGAAGCTGTTTTCGAATGCGGTTTGCGCGGTGATTGTGAAAGACGTGCTCCCACCAGTGGCCAACAACATATTTCGGCAAATAAACCGAGATGCGTTCACTTCCGAACTGCTCGCGGTGTGCCTCGAGATATTGAATCAATGGGGCAGAGAATTCGCGATATGGTGAGTCGATTATCTTTAGCGGAACCTCAATGCCATAGTCGCTCCACTCTTTTTCGAATTCGATAGCACGCTCAGGGTCAACCGCGATGTGAATGGCGTCGAGGCGAGTGTGACGGCTCGATAGTGCGTAGTCAAGAGCCTTGAGTTGAGGTTTGTTTAGTTTGTCCATCATTACAACGGCATAGTCGCCCTTGCTGCCGAACTTGGTTTCAGAGTCAACTGAAACTTCGATTTCAACAGCTTGGTAATACTTCTTGGTGTTGGCCATCACCCAATAAAGAACCGGCATGATGATGAAAACTAGCCATGCGCCGTGGGTGAATTTTGTTATTGTGACAATGATCAGAACCGCGCCGGTGAGCGTGGCACCTAAGCCGTTAATGATGGTGCCGCTGAGTGCGTCGGCGGGTTTGACTGATCCGTCAGCCTTGCCGCGCTTCCAGTGCACAAGCATGCCAACCTGGCCGACTGTGAACGAGGTGAATACACCCAAAATATATAGCTGAATCAAACCGGTTACCGAAGCCTGATAAGCCAAAATCAAGACCATAGCCGCAGTCATGAGTGAAAGCATGCCGTTACTGAAAACCAATCGGTCGCCGCGGGTCAAGAGCGCCTTAGGGGCGTATCCGTCTTTTGCTAGAACTGAACTCAACAGGGGGAACCCGTTGAAAGCAGTGTTGGCAGCAAGTAGCAAAACCGCTGCTGTGCCGGCCTGAATCAGGTAGAAGAAAGGTGAGTTGCCGCCGAAAACCGCCACTGCGATTTGCGCCATCAAAGACTGCTGTGGCGCACCCGTGCAAATGCCAAGTTGCGCGCAAGGGTCTTCGGCATAGTGGATTCCTGACGCCAACGCCAACCATGTGATGCCAACAAACATTGTCACAGCGGCAGCGCCCATCAGCACAAGCGTGATCTGCGCATTGCGAATCTTTGGCGCTCTAAAGGCTGGAACACCGTTGGCGATAGCCTCAACACCGGTCAGAGCCGAACAACCAGAAGCAAAGGCCCTCAGCAGCAGCAAAATCATGAATATGCCGCCATTGGCTGCTTGCTGGTCAAGAATGTGCAGTTGATAAGCAGAAGATGGCGCGGCTAGAACGTCACCTGATGCGAGGCGAAAAGCCCCAACTCCAATCATCAAGAAAACGCTGCCCAAGAAGATGTAGGTCGGAATCGCAAATGCTGTGCCAGATTCACGCACACCACGAAGGTTGATTGCACAAAGCGCAATCAAAAAGCCAACAGCGATTTCAACGCGCCAGGAGTCAAGGCCGGGAAAGGCCGAAATTAGGTTATCAACGCCCGAAGCAATCGATACGGCAACGGTCATTACATAGTCGAGCAAAAGTGCAGCAGCGACAACCAAAGCCCAGCGACTGCCCAAGTTTTTCTGAGCAACTTCGTAGTCGCCGCCACCAGAAGGGTAGGCACCAATCACGCGACGATAGCTCAGCACGATTACGGCTAGAAGCAGAGCAACCACAGCTGCGATGTATGGCGCGGCAACCAATGCCAAACCACCCAAGGTCAAAATCATGATTAGCTCTTGCGGGCCATAAGCCACCGACGAAAGAGGGTCGCTCGAAAAGATCGGCAACGCGATGTATTTAGGCAACAGTTCGCCTTCAAGGCTCTTGTTAGAGAGTTTTTTGCC
>CAIYTL010000241.1 GCA_903929105.1 uncultured Micrococcales bacterium
ATGCGCCACTTTGTGACACCGCTCTTCAATGGCACTGAGAGTTTGACAATCATCAGGTCGCCACTGCCAGAGGAATAGAAACGCGCACCTTGAGTGCCATAACGGTCGATCGGTTCGAACGAGTCTCCCTGGCTCTCATCAGCAGCCGCATATGCCCCATATGTTGCTTGGCTGGTTGTGGTGACTAACTTCTTAGAGCTCACGGTGATTGGTTTGATCTGGCTCATTGCTTTGCCTTCAGCGCCTGCTACCGAAGCTTTAACTTTGAAAGCTCCAGTGACTAGTGAGCCTTTGATTCGACCATTCCAGGTGAAAGAGGTTGTTCCGTATTTCTTGATTTTTACCGTTTGAATCACTTTGCTGCCGCGCAAAAGCGAAACGCTTCCGGCGATTTTTGACTTGCTTGAACCAGTAGGCACAACCGAAATTGAAATTCTTGCGCTGTCTTCGAAGCCATCTTTGACCGGATACACCGTGGCAGGCACTGTGAGAGCGAATGACTTCACGCCGGTGGATTTTGCGGTGACTGTTGGTATCGAAGCAATGTTCACAAAAGTTTCGGGTGCAGAAATGTCTGGCAACAAGCGCACCGAATAAGTGCCGGCCTTCAATTTGCCCGGGGTGAACTTAAACGAACCATTGGACCCGATCGAAGTGGTTGCGACGATTTTGCTGCCCGACGCCAACACCATGCGGGCCAGAGTACTTGCGTCGAGCGAATTGCCAGTTTCATCGGTGGCATCGATGGTTCCTGAAATGCTGTCGAGATAACCGTCTTTATAAGGAAACACCTGGCTGTTTTGAAGTTGAACTTTATATAAGTAGGCTGGGTTCAGAGTTGCGGTAACTGAGTTGGTGACATCTATATAATCTAGAGAAACCGTGAAGTCGATTCGGTAATCGCCGGGCTTTGCAAACCACTCATCATTAAGCCAAATGCAGTTAGGGCTAATGTTTGTGCAGCTGGCATCCCAACTAAAATCATTGGTCCAAGCCTGGGCGTCATAGAGGCAATGTTGGTTGCTGAGTGACTGAGACTTGCTTGAAACTATCTGTTGGTCTGCCGCATAGACAGTTGTGACGATGTTGTAGGCCGAGCAGTCAGAGTAGTGGTCTGTGACGTTTTGGGCGCCAACGGCGTCGTTCAGGCTGTAGGTCACCGAAGTTCCAATATCGGCAACTGAAACGGTCGAGGCTTGCGCCGGTGTGTTCACAAAAGCAAGGTTCGCCAAGACTAGCGCAAGAATTGCGACGATTGATTTAAGATTTTTCAACTTATTCCCCCATTGAGCTGTTCTAGTGCAAAAGTTTACCGCAATAAAGCTTTAGCCAAGAAGTTTTGCGAAAGCCTCATAAACCAAGAACAACGGCCAGATGATTGCTTTTAGAAAGCCTAGAACGCCGCCCCAAAAGTCGGTTGAGCGGCTTATGAAATAAATCGCTGAACCTAGAAAGCCCAGAAAATAGAATCCGTTTGAGCCTTTGGTGGTTTTGATCTGAAAGTTTTTCTTGCCCATTTTCTTGCTCAACTTGTTGACCTTTTTCTTGAGTTTTTTCTGGAATTTTGCTTCATCAAAATAGTTCATATTCGAATGCTAGCCCTATGTGTTGCAGAAAGTGTGTGTAGTTTTGACTCATGCCCCAGGTAGCCAAAACTAAGAACGGCTTTGAACCTCGCATTTGCGAGCGTTGCGGCTTGCCCTTTGAGTGGCGCAAAAAGTGGGCTAAAGATTGGGCGAACGTGAAATACTGCTCAAAAAAATGCCGCGGATGACCTGCGGTTGCCCTCAAGTTTGAGTGAGAGACTAGAGCCATGAACCTTTGGCGCATTTTGATTCAATACCTAAAGCCACATTGGGCTTTATTGCTGGCTGTGATGGTGTTTCAGGTGGCCCAGTCGATGGCTTCGCTGTCGTTGCCAACTTTGAACGCTGACATCATCAACAACGGTGTGGCCAAAGGTGACACCGGCTACATTTTGAGCACCGGCGCACTAATGCTTCTGATTTCGTTGGGGCAGGTTGCGGGGTCGATTCTTGCAACCTATTTTGGTTCGAAACTTGCTATGACTGTTGGTCGCGAGATTCGCGGTGAGGTTTTCGCCCAGGTTGGCCGGTTTTCAGAGCGCGACGTATCAACTTTTGGCGCACCTTCGCTAATCACGCGTTCAACTAACGATGTTCTGCAGATTCAGATGCTCGTTCTTATGGGCAGCACAATGTTGCTGTCGGCACCGATTTTGGCTATCGGCGGCGTAGTCACAGCACTGGGACTTGACTTGAGCATGTCGGTGATTATGGCCGTGAGCGTGCCGGTTTTGTTAGTTGTGATTGGCTTTTTGCTTTCACGCATGATTCCGCTGTTTAGATTGATGCAAGACCGCATCGACTCAATCAACCGAGTTTTGCGCGAGCAGTTGACGGGTGTGCGAGTGGTTCGCGCTTTTGTGCGCGAGACTACCGAAACAGCCAGATTCGATGAAGCCAACGTCAACGTGACCGACACTGCACTTAGATCAGGTCGTTTGATGGCGTTCATGTTCCCCACGGTCATGATCGTGTTGAACATGTCGAGCATTGCAGTGCTTTGGTTGGGTGCTTATCGAGTTGACGCTGGCCAAATGCAAATCGGCACAGTCATGGCGTTTTTGCAATATCTGATGCAGATTTTGATGGCTGTGATGATGAGCATGTTCATGGCAATGATGATTCCGCGCGCAGCAGTTTGTGCCGACCGCGTTACCGAAGTGATGAAAACCGAACCGAGCGTGGTTTCAACTTTGACACCGGTCAAGAGCCACAAAACAACTGGCAGAATCGCTTTTGAAAATGTCACTTTTGCTTACCCTGGAGCCGAGAAAGCTGTTTTGGCGGGCATGACTTTTGAAATCAAAGCCGGCACCACCACCGCGATCATCGGTTCGACGGGCTCTGGCAAGACCACGTTGGTTAACCTCATGGCCCGCTTGGTTGACCCCACCGAGGGCAATATTTTGGTCGACGATGTTGAGCTTAAGTCATTTGACCCCGAAGACCTTTGGAGCAAAATCGGGCTGGTTCCCCAAAAGGCCTTTTTGTTTAGCGGCACAGTTGCCGACACTTTGCGTTACGGCCGCGAGCAGGCAACCGACGCTGAGCTTTGGCAAGCGCTAGAAATTGCTCAGGCCAAAGACTTTATCGAGGCTCTGCCCGAAGGTTTGAACGCGCCAGTGGTTCAAGGCGGAACCAACTTTTCGGGTGGCCAACGCCAGCGCTTGGCAATCGCCCGTGCGCTAGTCAAGCAACCCGAAGTTTTGATTTTTGACGACTCGTTCTCGGCGCTCGACCTCACCACCGATGCCAAGCTTCGGCAGGCGTTGGCGCGCGAGTTGCCGCACATCACCAAGGTGGTTGTAGGCCAGCGCGTGGCCAGCATCAAGCATGCAGATCAAATCATTGTTTGCCAAGACGGCAAGGTTGCAGGCCTAGGCACTCACGCCGAACTGCTTGCGGGTAACGAGATTTATCAAGAAATTGTTGCCTCACAAATGACCGCAGAAGAGGCCGCATAATGTCAAAAAACAGTGCTGCACCAAAGTCAGCAACACGCATGAACGCACCTGCCGGCGCTATGGGCCAACGCCCTGGCCCAGGCATGGGTCGCCCAGGAATGGGCATGGGCATGCCGGCCGAAAAGTCGCTCAACTTCAAGCCAAACGCAATGCGTTTGATTCGACGCCTTGCCCCTGAGCGGGCGCGAATTATTGTGGTGTTCATTCTTGCGGTCGGCTCAGTCACGCTGAGCGTGTTAGGCCCTTGGATGCTTGGCCGCGCCACCAACGTCATTTTTGATGGAGCCGTTTCAAAGCAGTTGCCACTGGGAGTAACCAAAGACCAGGTGATTGCGAGCATGCGGGCTAAAGGCCAAGGTCAGATTGCCGACATGATTCAGGGCATGAACCTAAACCCGGGTCACGGCATTGACTTCAGCGCCCTGCAGCAAATTTTGCTATTGGTGATCGGCATCTATTTGGGTGCTTTCGTCTTTGGAATAATCCAAGCTCGCATTTTGAACGTCAGCGTGCAAAACACAATATTTGAACTGCGCCGCGAGACCGAGGCAAAACTGCATCGCCTGCCGCTTTCATATTTCGACACCATTCAACGCGGCGAACTTCTAAGCCGCGTGACCAACGACATCGACAACATTTCGCAATCGCTGCAGCAAACCCTGAGCCAAGTGCTCGTCAGCTTGCTAACCGTGGTTGGCGTTTTGATCATGATGTTCACTATTTCACCGCTGCTTGCCGTGATTGCCTTGGTGAGCATTCCAGCGAGCCTGTTCTTGACCATGGCAATCGCTAAGCGAAGCCAAAAACTATTCGTCGACCAGTGGGCCAAAACCGGAGAGCTAAACGCTCACATCGAAGAGAGTTTTACCGGCCACGCGCTAGTCAAAGTTTTTGGCCGTTCAAAAGCCTCTGAAGCTCGCTTCGGAGTTTTGAACCAGCAGCTTTATAAAGCCAGTTTTGGCGCCCAGTTTGTGTCGGGAATCATCATGCCGAGCATGATGTTCATAGGCAACCTGGTTTATGTGGGCATTGCGGTGGTTGGCGGCCTGCTGGTTGCTGGCGGGTCACTGAGCTTGGGCGCTATTCAGTCTTTTATTCAATACTCACGCCAGTTCAACCAACCGCTCGCACAACTCGGTTCGATGGCCAACCTGATGCAGTCGGGCGTTGCTTCAGCTGAGCGCGTTTTTGAGTTGCTCGACGCCGAAGAACAATCAGCTGACCCCGCCGCGCCAAAGAGCCCGACCAACCTAACCGGTGAGCTCACATTTGAGAATGTGGAATTTGGTTACACACCAGAAACCAAGCTGATCTCGAACCTAAACTTGAGCGTCAAGCCGGGTCAGACCGTTGCCATTGTTGGCCCAACCGGTGCTGGCAAGACAACTTTGGTGAACTTGATTTTGAGGTTCTATGAGCTCAACGCCGGTCGAATCACACTCGATGGCGTTGACATTGCTCAAATGACCCGCGAAGACCTGCGTTCGCGCATCGGCATGGTTCTGCAAGACACCTGGCTTTTCAAAGGCACCATTCACGACAACATCGCCTATGGCAAACCAACCGCAAGTGACGAGCAAGTTATTGAGGCAGCTAAAGCAACCTATGTTGATCGTTTTGTGCGCACATTGCCGCTGGGCTATGAAACCGTGCTCGACGACGAAGCTTCAAACGTTAGCGCTGGCGAAAAGCAGCTGATTACGATTGCTCGCGCTTTTCTTTCGCAACCAACAGTGTTGATTCTTGACGAAGCAACCTCGTCGGTTGACACTCGCACCGAAGTTTTGGTGCAACGTGCCATGGCGGCTCTGCGCAAAGACCGCACCAGCTTCGTGATCGCTCACCGTCTTTCGACGATTCGCGACGCAGATTTGATCTTGGTTATGGAACATGGTGACATCGTTGAACAGGGCAAGCACGAAGAGCTGATTGCGGCTGATGGCGCCTATGCCAAGCTTTATCGATCGCAGTTTGAGGCCACCGAAACCAGCCCAGAAGCAGGTGCCGCCTAGTGAACCACTTGCCAATATGGATGCCCTTGCCCGAAGAGCACGACTATGTCGCAGCCCGCGATTTTTTGCAGCTAGTCTTGCCGGGAATCCATGCTGAAAAATTAGCGAATGATTTACGCTCAGCGCCGCTGGTGCAATACAAGGCAAAAGACATTTTGCGCGCCAGTCGTCTGCCGCACTTGCCGGCAGACAACGTGCACGTTTTGCACGACATCAAGAAAGTTGAAAACAAGGTCGAGCTATCGCCCATATTGTTGATTCGGGGCGATGCAACTCGCGGTCAAGAAATGCTCATCGCCGACGGTTATCACCGAGCCTGCGCTGTGCTGCACCTTGACGAAAACATCGAAGTGCCCTGCAAAATCGTTGGCCTTTAGACGAGCAACTGGTGTTTGGCTAGGTCGCGATAGAGCGGTGTCGATTTGACCAGTTCGCTGTGCGTGCCAACCCCCACGACCGACCCGGCTTCGAGCACAATGATTTGATCGCTGTCAACCACAGTTGAAAGTCGGTGTGCGATGACGATTAGGGTGCGCTGCTTGGCAACGGCGTCAATCGCTTCACGCATGCGTTGTTCGTTTAGCCCATCTAGCGCAGCTGTTGATTCATCGAGCAGCAAAATTGGGTTGGCTGTTAGAAGCGTGCGTGCGATTGCCAAACGTTGACGTTCGCCACCCGAAAGCATGACGCCGTTTTCGCCAACCTCAGCGTCGAGCCCGCGCGGGTCGCGCTCGAGCACCTCGGTGAGGTTGACCGCTTCGAGCACTTCGACCAATTGCGCGTCACTTGCGCCTGGGGTGCCAAGCAAAAGGTTGGAGCGAATCGTGCCTGCCAACACCGGAGCATCTTGCTCAACATAACCCAGCTGTGCCCGCAGCTCTTCGCGCGAAATATTTGTAATGGCCTGGCCGTCTAGACGAATTTCGCCGCGGGTTGGCTCATAAAAGCGTTCGATCAGCGACAAAATGGTAGATTTGCCGGCACCCGAAGGGCCAACGATAGCAACCCGCGAGCCGCGAGCAACTTTGAAACTCACATTTTTTAGAACCGATGGCGCGGGTGATGGCGGTGCTGAATCGGTGGTGGTCGACGCCGCGTATTCAAAGCCGACGCCCAAGAACTCGAGCGCGACGTCATTAAGAGGAGTGCGTGCTTCAAGCTTGCCAAGTTGCGGCAACTCTTCTTCGGTGGTTATGTCGAGCACCTCTTGAATGCGGGCGAGTGCACCCAACGCGGTTTGCACTGAAGAGTAGGCGCCAAAAGCTGAACCGAGTGGGCGAATCAGTAGGAACAAAAGCAAAATGAACGAGACCAGGTTCGAAATGCTGGTTGCGCCTGAGGCCACACGCCACCCGCCGAGGCCAAGAACCACGATGAATGAACCGTTCATGGCAATGCCTGCGATTGGCGAAATCGCTGAAGAAATTCGAGCAATTTTGACGCCTTGAGCATAAGCGCTTTGAGCGTTGGCATCGATTTCGGCAGTTTCGCGAGCTTCGGCACGTGATGCTCGAATGGTTCTAATGGCGCCGAGCGCGCGCTCAACTGCCGCTGTCATTGCGCCAACGCGGGCTTGGGCGGCGGTGGTTGCCGCGCGAATGCGACTTGCCACAACGACTATTGCCGCGATGGCAACCACGATCACGGCTAGCG
>CAIYTL010000242.1 GCA_903929105.1 uncultured Micrococcales bacterium
AAATCCAGATTCCTGCCGAACTTTTGCCAATCGATGGTCGCTTTGGTTGCGGCCCTTCGCGCCTGCGCGAGGCACAAATCACAGCATTCGCAAACGAAGGTGCCCGACTAATGGGCACTTCGCACCGTCAGGCGCCGGTGAAGAACCTGGTCAAACGAGTTCAAGAGGGCCTTATCGAGCTTTTTCACAACCCAGAGGGTTATGAAATCGTTTTGGGCAACGGCGGCTCAACAGCTTTTTGGGATCTCGCCACGCACTCGCTCGCCGAGGGCAAGGCCCAAGCGCTTGTGCACGGTGAGTTTGGTTCAAAGTTTGCAAGCGCGTTGAAGGCTCCTTGGCTTGAAGCGCCTACCGTTATCAACGGCACGCCTGGTTCGCGCCTTGAACTTGTTGCCGAAGCAGGCGTCTCAAGCTATGCCTACCCTCAGAACGAAACTTCAACCGGCGTCGTTACGCCGGTCAAGCGAGTAGCCGGTGCTGATTCAGGCGCCCTAATGTTCACCGACGCCACCTCAGCTGCCGGCGGCATCGACTTCGACCCGCTTGAAACAGATGTCTACTACTTTGCGCCGCAAAAGAACTTTGCATCAGACGGCGGTCTTTGGTTCTCGCTCATGTCGCCTGCCGCAATCGAACGCGCTGAGCGCATCGCCGCAAGTGACCGCTACATTCCCGAGTTTCTGAGCCTCAAGTTGGCAATCGACAACTCACGCCTGAACCAAACCTTGAACACTCCTGCGGTAGCCACATTGTTTCTGTTGGCCGAGCAGGTTGACTGGATCAACCACAACGGCGGTCTATCGTGGGCCCACTCGCGCACCTTGGCGGCTTCGAACCACCTATACAGCTGGGCTGAAGCCAGCGAATTTGCCACTCCTTTTGTTGCTGAGCCAAGCCACCGCTCACAGGTTGTTGTGACCATCGACTTCGATGAAAAAATTGACGCAGCTGCTGTGGCTAAAGTTCTGCGAGCCAATGGCATCGTCGATGTCGAGCCTTATCGCAAACTTGGCCGAAACCAGCTTCGCGTGGCAACCTTCACCGCAACCGAGTTGAGCGAAGTTCAGCAGCTCACCGCAGCAATTGACTTTGTGGTCGGCGAACTAAGCTAAGGCACATGATGCGCTTTTATGTCAAAGACTCGCAGCGCAAGCCCGACCCAGCGCCAGTAAAAACCAACGCCCGACGCGCAATAGCGGTGGGCACGGTGCTTTGGGCGCTGGCCCTACTATTTCTTCTTTTTGCCCCGCAGCAACTTCAGCAGGTTGAAACCTGGAAGCTTGCGACCTGCGTCGTTGGCATCGTTCTTGGCATCTATGGGTTCATTCACGTCAGTCGAAAGCGCTGAATCGTCTTCGTCGAAGTCAACAAAGTTTTCGTTCTCGTCTTCAACTTCATCTGAATCGGATTCAGCAGATTCGGCGGCCTCAGCAGCTGCGGCCTCAAGTTCAGCCTGCAACGCCTGGTAATCTGCCAAACGCTCGCTCCAAGGAACCCATGCTGGTGCTTGCAATGATTCGCCGGTAGGCAGCAACAAGACTTCTGAAACAGTCGGTGCCTCGACGCCGTCACTGAACATCAAAACTGACCATCGCCAATCCGGGTAACCCTTTAGCTTGCACTGAAAGTTATAAGCTGTAACGCCTTCTTCTTCGATCGCACTGTCGATAAAAACACCGACCCCCGTTGGCCCTGCAGTAGCAACTGCAGCTTTGCGAGCTACCTCACGAACTGCAAAATCAGTTGACTCAGGCATCGAGCTCATCGGCGACCTTGCGAAGCAAAGCGGCAACCTTCTTAGTGCCGGCACCCTCAGGGTATTTGCCGCGCTTCAAGCCAGAACCTAGACCATCAAGCAGTCGAATCAGATCTTCGACAATGACAGCCATTTCGTCAGCTGGCTTGCGCGATAGCTTTGCCAAACTTGGTGGCACTTCAAGAATTCGAATCGAAAGAGCCTGAGGGCCTTTCTTGCCATCGCCGATTCCGAACTCAAGGCGAGTGCCCGGCTTGACTACGGTTGTGCCAGCCGGCAACGCGCTGACGTGCAAAAAGACCTCGCCACCATCGTCTGTTGCGATGAAGCCGAAACCTTTTTCTTCGTCGAAGAACTTAACTTTGCCGGTAGGCATCTGAACCTCTTTCATTAGAGCCAACCTTCATTTTACCTAACGGAAACTTTAACTGGCCAACTGTTCTGCTATCAAAGGTAGGCTTTAACGATGGCTAAAAGCGAACAAACCCCAGAAACCCCAGCCCCAACGCGCCTTCAACGCATTTTGACAAGCATGATTGTTGGCGTCATTGGCACAGCAATTTTGAGCATTGCCATCGATATTGCAGGCGCCGCTTTCAAGTGGAACGTATTTTGGTTCTTTGGACCGCTAGCCAGTTTGGGAATGTTGGCAGGCATGGTTTTGATGTTTGTGCTGATGATTGTTTCGATCCGAATCAAAATTCGTCAAAACCGTTCGAACGATTAACAGCGGTTCGGGGGAATTCTTGTGAGCGAAATTATTGGGCTGGCAACGGCACTGAGAAGCTCGAGCAATGATTTTCTCACGCAACTTTTGGCCAGCCGCCACATTTCGAGCTCAAACTTTCGCGATTTTCTAGACTTTGCAACCGCTTTGGTTGAACCTAAAACTCTAAAGACCGCCATCGCTTCGTTGCCCCGCAGTCAAGCCCAAGCTTTGGTAGCGCTTTGCTCTGGTGTCAGCCAGAGTGCGCTTGACCCGAGCACGGTGCAAAAACTGGCAAATCAAATGTTCATCATTAAAGCCGACAAAAGCCAGGCTGACGATGACTTTGTTGTGCTCGATGCAGTTCGAAATTCGATTGCAAGTTTTAGTTCAATCAACTTTGCTAGCGACACCCCCGATGTCGCCGAATCAGACAGAACCGTTGATGCTGCCGACAGAGACGCCGGCGTTGCTGCTTTTGAAGCCATGCAAGCCCTAACCGAACTGCACTTTGACATCGACCAGCGCTATGTGCGAGAGGTGGGCAAGCGTGGAGTCGGGCTTGCTGACCTAAAGCGGCTAGCAGGTCACCTTCGCAAAACAAACGAGTTTGCAAAGGCAATTTATTTGCTCGCAGGTCAAGCCAAGATTATTGCCGCAGCTGAAGGCCGATGGATGCTCGGCACCGACGCAGACCGTTGGCTCGAACTGACCCCACAGCAACGATTCAAGTTTTTGGCAGAGCTATGGCGTTCACAACTTGGCGAAGACTCGGCGCAAGAGCTTTTGTCGATGAAGCTAGCTCACCCGGGCCATAGTCTTGACGCACTGTTCAAACACACCTATCCGTTCGCTGATTCATTGGTCAACTCGCGAATCTCTATGCTCGAGGCGATGGCTGATTTAATCGGCCTCACAGCGGGGCAGGCCGCAACAACTTGGTTTGAGTTGGTTTTGAAAAACGAATTAGATGCCGCCGCTGAGCTGCTGGCCTCACACCTGCCTGAAACTAGCGAGCGCCTAATTATTCAAGCTGACCTCTCGCTTATTGCTCCCGGGCCTTTGCCGACTTCGATTGAAATTGAGTTGCGCAGATTTGCAGAGACCGAGCAGGTTTCGATGGCCAGCACCTATCGCCTAAACGCCTTGACCATTAGCCACGGGCTCGAAACAGGTTTGACCGAAGCTGACATTAGAGATTTGCTGCTCAGGTTGTCGGGCAAGGATTTGCCCCAGCCGGTTGACTATTTGTTGCGCGAAGCGGTTGGCCGTTTTGGACGTTTGACAATTGCCGACGGCCCCGGCGAGGCGCTTTCGCTGATCAGGTCGGTTGACCCGATCTTGCTGACTGAAATTGTCAATGAGCCTAAGCTTCGACCGTTTAGCATTCGCCGCACACCCGATGGCGACCTTTTTAGTCGTTTTGAACCAGAGCTGATTTATTTTGGTTTGCGTGAGGCGGGCTTCAGCGCGATTCGCGTTGATTCTGCCGGCCGTGTGGTCTCGCCTAGAACCGTTGCAACCCGAACCAGCACTTTGGCTGTCGTTAGCAGTGCGGCCAGCGACCTTGAGCGCCTGCGCGAGCATGACGAGCGAATTGGCACCGACCCCGGTGACGACGACTTAGTTCGCCAGATTGAATGGGCGCTAAAGAACCGCAGCAAACTGCTCATAACCGCGACCGATCGCACCGGCAAGGCTCACGAGTTTTTGCTCGAGCCTAAGAATCTTTCTAATGGGCGTCTGCGCGGCATCGACACTCGAGCCGAAATCGAACGAACGCTGCCCCTCGAACGCATCACCACTGCTTCACCGGTGGCTGGCTAGCTCAACCAAGGCCCAGGCACTATAGAATTACCTATTCAGCTAACTGAAGGAATCATGGCCGACGGACCCCTAATCGTTCAAAGCGACAAAACTGCACTGCTTGAGGTTGACCACCCGCTTGCGGTTGATGCTCGCCACGACTTGGCAGTTTTTGCTGAGCTTGAACGCGCGCCTGAACACATTCACACTTATCGAATCACGCGCCTAGGCCTGTGGAACGCTCGCGCAGCTGGCCATGACGCCGAATTTGTTTTGGGTGTTCTTGACCGTTACGCCAAGTTTGCTGTGCCGACTTCGGTGCGCACCGACATTACTGAAACCATGGGGCGTTACGGCCGCTTGGTTATCGAACGAGATGCCGAGGGTGAACTGATTCTTAGCTCACAGGCTGGCGCAGTTTTGGTCGAAGTGACCCGTCACAAGAAAATCGCTGAGCTGTTGACGCATCCGCGCTCACAAAATGTGTGGTGCATTGCGCCTTGGGCACGCGGCCAGCTTAAGCAAGAACTCTTAAAGCTCGGATGGCCTGCCGAAGACCTAGCCGGCTATGCCACGGGCACACCGCACGAGATCGCCCTTGATCAAAGCGGATGGCAGATTCGTGGCTATCAAACTGAGGCGGTTGACAAGTTTTGGAATGGCGGCTCAGGTGTGGTCGTGCTGCCTTGTGGCGCCGGAAAAACCATTGTCGGTGCTGCCGCAATGTCGGTGGCTAAGACCAACACTTTGATTTTGGTGACGAATACTGTTTCGGCTCGCCAGTGGAAGACCGAATTGATTCGCCGCACCACCCTGACCGAAGATGAGATCGGGGAATATTCTGGTTCGGTTAAAGAAATCAAACCGGTGACAATCGCCACCTATCAGATTTTGACCACAAAGCGTAAGAGTGAGTATTCACACCTGTCACTGCTAAATGCAAACGACTGGGGTCTCGTGGTTTATGACGAGGTTCACCTTTTGCCAGCGCCCATTTTTAAGATGACTGCCGATTTGCAGGCCCGCCGTCGCCTTGGACTAACCGCAACTTTGGTGCGCGAAGACGGCAAA
>CAIYTL010000243.1 GCA_903929105.1 uncultured Micrococcales bacterium
CGTTTATATGGCTTATCAAATTGCGCGCAGCACAAGCAAGTCAGAAAGCGGTGAGCCGCGTTACATCGGTTTCGGCCGGTCAGTGGCCTTTCAGTTCATCAACCCTAAAGCGTGGATCATCATGTCGGCTTTTATGGCAACTTTTGTTCACTTAGATGACCCTCTGTTTGTCACAATCACCACCTGTGCGGTGTTCCTAGTTGTCACCTGGCCGGGCGGAGTGATTTGGGCTGCTGGCGGTCAGGTGCTTAGCAAATGGCTGAGCAACCCTAGCCGCAGGCGCACGTTCAACATCACTGCAGCCGCGCTTCTGGTGGCGTCGATGATTCCGGTGCTAACGCTGCACTAGCCGTTTAGGCAGCTCGCCAGCAATACCAGGCAACGATGCTTCGATAGGGTCGAAAGACCTCGCCAAGCGGGCCGAGTTCGGCAGCTTCAACTTTTTGCTCGAGACCATAAATGTTTTGCCAACCGCGGCGAACGCCGAGGTCACCGGTGGGCCAGACATCTAGTCGATGCAGTTGGTGCATCATGAACATGTCGACCGTCCATGGGCCGATGCCCCACAGGCCATTGAGTTGCGCCGAAATGACAGCATCGTCGTCAATCAGGTGAAGGCCTTCATAGTCGATGGCGCCCGAGACTGAAGCTTCGGCCAGCCCACGAATCGTCTTGGTTTTTGCGCCCGACAAACCAGCCTCGCGCATGGCTTCGTCGTTAAGTTTGGCGATTGCTTCGGGTGAAACTTTGTTGCCGCACAATGCCGCTAGCCGTCCATAAATGGTGTCTGCTGCTTTGACTGAAAGTTGCTGCGAAACCACCGACTCGACCAGTGCTTCAAAGTTGCTAGTCGAGTTGGGTTTGCTCGCAAGTGTGCAAAGTTTGTGTGCCGCAATCACCTCGGCGAGCTTTTGGTCGCGGGCGGCAAGATCAGCAACAATGGCTTGCATTTGACTGGTTTCTAAGTGCATCACACAAATCTACTCCCGAACCAGTTAGCGTTTATACGTGATTCCGGTTTATTCAATCTCAAAGCCTTTCTTGGCGCAGGCTGTGCTCGAACTTGGGTTGCCGCTTGACTCTGCAATTGGCGAACACCTGCCCCAGTTGGCACCGGCTTATGCCAAGCGAACTCTCGGCACGCTGCTGAACCACACCTCAGGCTTGGCCGACTATGGGTTTCTAAAGGAATATCACGCAGCAGTCGAAGCCCGCGAACCGGCTTGGTCGCGTGCCGAACTGCTTGAACGCTGCCTCGTGTTCCCCCACACATTTGTGGGCTTTCAATATTCAAACATCGGATACCTCTTGTTGGTCATGCTCGTTGAAGAACAAACGGGGCTCGAATATTTTGAGGCGCTGCAGCAGTTGGTGTTCGGCAGGTTGAACATTGACGGGTTTGTAAAGTGGCAGGCACAGACCAATGTTGTGCCGGGTTATGACCCGCGTTGGGTTTATTCGGGCACGTTCTTGAGCGACCCGCTCAAAGTTGCTCCCGCGGTTGCCAAACTAGCTAAGCATCGACACGAAACACTTGGTATCGGTGCTGGCCAGGTCGCAGTGCCTCACGAAAACACCGGATTTGACGCACCAACATACAACTACGGTTTTATGACCGACGCGCCTTTAAATTTCGACCGCCCGCAGTTTGTTGGGCACGGAGGGGGAGGCCCGGGGTTCGGCCTAATGGCACTAGTGAATACTGAAACCTGGCAAGGCAAGCTTGAGTTCGCCACTGAAGGCTGGAATCAAACCGAAGCGATAACTCGGCTTCGAGCAGCATTAACCGTGTAGCGAGCGAACTTCAACCTTGCGGTTGCAGGCCTTCGAGCCGGCCGCGGCCAAAGCCAGGGCCTCAGCCTCGTCGGCTGCATTGATTAGCCAAAAGCCACTCATGTGCTCGGGGGTCACGTTGACAGGTCCAGACGTTACGATGTTTGCTCCGGCGCGATTGTCAATCGTGGTGGCCTCGCGGGGCGAGGTAATGCCACAAGCCATAATCATGTGCCCGTTTGCCTCAAGCCCATCGTTAAAGGCGTCAATCGCCTCGATCTCGTCGCCGGTGCCCGGGTTGCCATCAACGTCGATGACCGCAATCAAAAATCTCATGAGCAAATTATGCCTGTTGCATTGTGATTTCTGAAGCTGGCAGTCGATCAGCGCCAAAAGTGTTGATGAGCGCATCTGAGGCATATCCAACGGCTATGCCATAGAGCAACTTGTAACCTTTGGGCACTTTGAACTCGCGGTGTATCGCATCGGCCCACAGCGCTGCTGCGCCTTGAGCGCAAGTGCCTAAGCCTCGAGCGTGAGCACTGAGCATCAAGTTCTCGCTAAAGAGGCCAGCGTCATTCGCTGCAAAAACACCCAAGTCTTTGTGCACAAACACAAACAGTTCAACCGGTGCTCCAAAGAACTGATAGTTCTTCATCCATTGAGCTTCACGAGCCTGTTTGTCACCTCGCGGAACACCAATCAGGCCATAGAGTTCTTTGCCCACTTTGCGAGCTCTAGGCTGCAGTTCAACTGGGTATGGCTTGAGCATCGAAAAATCGCTTATCGGCCAAGCCTTAGGTGTTAGCAAAAACTTGATCTTGTCAGCCAAGCTGCCAACACGAAAACCAGTCAGCACAACAGCGCGCCGCATCATGTCAGCCGAGATGCGCTCACGAACCTCGCCAGAGGCAACCGCAACCATAAAAGGTCTAGTGTTGCTCCACGACGGCGCCGTGAGGCCGTCTGTGATTAATTCTTCAATCACCGATGCGTCAATGGGCGTTGGCAAGAAGTCGCGGGTCGTGCGCCGGCTGGCCAGAAAGGCGCTGAACTCTTTAGGGTTAGTCACCCATTCAGACTAATAGCAAAAAGCCGCCCAGCCGAGTTGCTGCTAGTGGCTTAAGCTGAGCTTATGGGTGCCACACTAATTTTCGACGGAGACTGCGGGTTTTGCACTTCAACCGCAAACTTAATCAAAGCCAAGTCAAGCGTGCCGATTGCGGTTCATGCCTGGCAGCTTATTGACGTCACTACTTTTGGCCTCACTCAAGAGCAAACCGCAAGCCGAGTGTATTTTGTAAGCGACGGCAATGCTTTTGGAGGCCATGCCGCACTGGCTAAAGTTTTGCTCGCCCAGCGCAACTGGTGGTTCAAAATCGTCGGCGCAATCATGCTGACCCCGCCGTTCAGCTGGGCCGCGCACCTTGGCTATTTGCTCGTCGCCAAATATCGCCACAAGTTACCGGGCGGCACTCCTGCCTGCAAGCTTTAAGAGATTGTTGCTATTTTGCAGACAGCGTTGACGCTATAAGGTCAGCACTCACGATGAACGCCTGGGTGGTCGTTCCGAAATGATTGAATGGCCAACAGGTGGTTAGTGTCAACACGGCCGTTTTGGTCGGTACGATGACTGTTCGAGTCGTTCGCCTCACAATGCGAAAACTTCGCACCCTATAAGTGAATGTGCCGGCACTGGTTTTGACATAGATCAAGTTATTTTTGCGCAATTCGCCAAGCCGGTTGAACACGGTTGAGCGGTGGCCTGAAAGCACGGAATTATTTTTTTCGCCAGGCAGCACGCTCTGGCGGTAATGACCGACACCGCGAGCCAACTGCGAGGCGCTGGTGCCTTCAAAAATCGCCCAACTTAACCGAAGTGTGGGCAAGGTGATTGTGCCTATTTTTGTGGCGTAGCTTGGTCTTTTGGCATATAGGGGCGTGTTGTTTGTCACGGATGCCTTCGGCGTCGCCCTTGCGCCGGCCGTAACGCCCGAGATACTAGTCGGGTTGGCCGCAGCGCTTGTGCTGGCCGCGGGGCCCTCAATTGGCGTGTCGTGCGTTGGCACCAGGGGCTGCATTGCAATCCATGAGCAGAGCGCAATTATTAGGCCAGTCACCATCGCAGATACCGCCCAGATTTGAACGGCATCGCGATGATGACTTTTTAGTGGAGCTTTGGCTCGGTGTTTTGAAGCCACAGTTTTTGTTTTAGCTACGTTTTCTGCGGGTGATAAGAACTATAGAGCCGAGGGCTGCAAGGCCAAGCCCGATTAGCAGAGGGGTTGAGAAGTCTGGCGCATCTGTGTTGGGCAGCCCGCCGCCTTGCGTGGTTGTTGGGCTTGGCGTGCCGGTCGATGTTGCGGTTGGTGTCGGAGTGGCAGTATCCGTTGGAACCACGGTTAGACATGAATCGTTGACGATCGTGTTGGTGTCTAGAGTCACGGCACCATTTCGGGCCAAAAGCTGACCGTGAAATATTGCATTAGTGTTTGCAGTAATTGATTCGAGTGCAATCACATGACCGCTGAAATCGCTGGTTGTGCCAAACGTTGCCGAAGAGCCAACCTGCCAAAAAACGTTACAGGCTTGAGCACCGTTTGCGAGCACAACTGAGCTGCCACTGCCGGTGATTAACGTGCTGCCGGCTTGAAAAATGAAAACTGCGCTCGGGTCGCCTTGAGCGTCCAGAGTTAAAACTCCGTTGAGAGCCAGCTCGCTAGCAGACTTATAAACTCCAGCTGTTAGATTTCGGCTGGCTAGGTCAGCCGTGATGGTGCTTGTCACTGGCACTCGCCCAGCCGCATCGTCATAGGCCAGAACAAGGTCAGCCTTGGCAGCTGTGGTCTGCGCCACTACAGCGGTGAACTTGGTGCCGGTTGTGGTTACTTGAGTGTCACCTGTGAAAGTGCCGGTCGGTGAACTACCCAGGTCGCCGCCTGCAGTGCCTGACACCGTTGTTGGGCCAGTGTTTGTTATTCCCGAACCGGCGAGCACTGCGTAGGTCGACGTTGTGCCCATGCCCACAGCAGGCTGAGCCGCGTGCGCACTGCTGGTTAGAGCGAGAGAAGCGATCGACACAAATGCTGCGGCAGAAATTAAAGTTGTTTTGCTTGCGAGTTTTCTTTGAAAAGCCAATTTGAAGCCCCCTGTCTTTTTGCTCCCACGATGGGGGCTATAGGCCTAACACTAGACCTAGACAGGGGGCTTTTTAGAAAATAATTACAAACTGGTGGCATCTTCAACGAAAGCAGTGCGAACGAAACTTACTTAGCCAGGGTGCCGGCAACCCACCTGATTGAAGTAACTGCCTTGTTGGCCGTGCCATCAACTGTCAAAGTAACGGTGCTGTTGCCATACTTCTTTTTGAGATTGGCTACATAAACCCAAACGTATCCGTTGCTGTCAGAAATAACAGATGTGGCGCTAATGTGATCGCCGATGCCAGTTAGTGCAACAGTCGCACGAATCGAGGCAGCCACAGCGGCACCGTCATAGAACCTGAAACGCAAAACCGCGGCACCAGGGGCCATCACCTTTGAAGTTGCAGCTAGCGCCTTCACTGTGTTGCGCGGCAGGGCAAACGCAATGTTCGCCGGGTTGGTTTGAGCGATGTTTGGCCCTGACAGCAATAGATATTTGAGCGAGGCTGAGGCGGTAACCCCGCTCAACACACCAGTGACGTTAGCTGAGCCGGCGCCGTCGAGCTTAAACATGCAACTGTGTGAGTTGCCACCTAGAACCTGCTGGTCGCAACCGGTTGAGCTTGCAGGGTTGGCCGAGGTCATTGCAAGACTCAGCCCAGATGTTAGGTCAAAAAAGTTCACCTGAGCGAACTTGCCCGAGTCGGCAGCTGAGCTGCGATAAGCCAGCGTGAATGTCGTGGTCTGAGTCGACAGTGTCACGCCGTTGCCAGATGCAACCGCGCCGGTGGCCAAGATTGAAACGTGAGTGAGGCTGGGGCCAGAGATCCAGGTGTTGTCTGCTTGGGCCGGGCTTGCAACTAGCGCGCTGGTGGCTAGAGTCAGCGCGGCGGCCGCGATGGCTATTGAACGAATTTTGGTTTTCATGAGTTGGTCTTTCGATTTGAGAAACCAAGCTCGCACGAGGCCTCTGAGAATTGAAAGAGGGTGGCTGAGGCATAACCTCAACCACCCTCTCGGTGTCAAAAATTACTTGACGATGTATTTCTTAGTTACAGTGGTTGCTCCGCTTGTTACCACTTTGACGGTGAAGGTACCGGCCTTTTTAAAGGTCAGAGTCTTCGAGGTCTTAGACCAGCTAGTTGGGGTGAATGTCAACTTGTAGCCGCCAGTTGCAGTAACAGTAACCTTGCCGCCCTTGCCGTTAGTAACGGCAATGGTAACAACGCGCTTCTTGATCGCAATGGCGACTGCCTTGCGAGGCACCGACCATGTGATGGTTGACGAAGCTGAACCTGAACCACCGTTGCCGTCGCTGTATGAAGCAACTACAACCTGGCTGCCAGCAGCCGTGGCCGAAGCAACAACGGTTGCAACACCGCTGGCGTTGGTAACCGCTGTTGCGTGGTTTAGGGTTCCCTTGTTGTTGGTAGCAAAGTTAACAGTGGCTCCAGGAACGACAGCACCCAAGAAGTCCTTGACGGTGAATGACAAGGTCTTGGTTGCCGAGATGGCAACAGCTGCGGTTGGTGTTGCTGCCTGAACTGTTGGGTTCTGGGCTAGCACCGGTGCACTGGCTCCGTTGAGCGAAATGTTGTCAACGTAGTAAGTGTCGGTCGGTACTGCTGCTACCTGGAAGTTCGGGAACAACACAACGGTGGTGTAGTCAACAGAGTCTGACCAAGTGCCACTGGTAGTGGTGCCACCAAAGTCAAATGTCAGTGTCTGCCAGCCCCTGTGAGCCATAACCTGAACCTGAACTGCTCCTGGGTCTAGTTCAAGAACAACCGGCACAGCTGCGTCGATTGGTGAATAGAAGTTCAACGTGGCTACCTTGTGGGTTGCGTCGGTGTACTTGTCAGTTGAGTTCGGGTGCAGGATCATGTTGAAACCACCCCATGGGTCACCAGCTTTAACCATGGCCAAAGCCTTGGTGCCAGCGCCGCCTGCAGGAGCATCAACGATTGTGCCTGTTGCGCCAGCAAAGCCCTGAGTAGCTGCTGCAGCGCCAAGCGCGTCACCAGTTTCGAAGGTTAGCTGAGTGCTGTTAGCTGCGCGAGCTGCCGGTGGGCTTGCGGCCGACTGCGTGTAGCTCAAGTTGTCGAAGGTGTAAAGCTTCGAAACAGTTGCACTGTAGGTTCCGCATCCCCAGTCAGCGTGAACGTGACCGGCAATTGCTAGGTCGCTGTCTGGTGTTAGCCATAGCTTTGAATAAGCTACGCCGACTGCTGGCGAGAAAGTGAAGGTCAATGTGCCGCTGGTGCCAACTGCAGTAGCGCTAGCTGAAATGCCATTGCCATCGTTTGCATCAGTTGCATAAGCAGCGTACTTAACACCTGCATCGGCAGCAGAGACGTCTACAGACACAGTGTTGTGTGCTGTTGAAACAACGCTCTTGTCGATCGCAAGTGAAGCCACCTGAATGCCTGCGTAGTCACAGCCACCTTGTGCTTTTTGAACGTTCAGAACGCCACCAGAAACCTTGAAGTTGTGGGTGCCCCAGTCAGCGTCACCGTTCCAGTTGACTGCAGCAGACGCGTTTTGTGCATCGTTTGTTGGCCATGGACCCCAGTCGACTGTCGAGCTGCCCTTTAGGTATGAGTAGTCTGAGCGAACGGTGCTGGTGTAATCAACTACAACTGGGCCGTCTGCCTGTGGCTCAACAACTGCGTCAGCAGAAGCACCGTTTAGCGACAAGTTGTCGACATAGTATGTGTCTGATGCGTTAGCTGCTACCTGAAAGTTCGGGAACAATACGACTGTGGTGTAATCAACCGCTGATGACCAGGTTCCGTTGATTGTTGCTCCACCAAAGTCGAAGGTTAGTTTCTGCCAACCCTGGTGAGCCATAACCTGAACCTGAACTGCACCTGGGTCTAGCTCAAGAACAACTGGCACAGCAGTTGCGATAGGTGAATAGAAGTTTACCGAAGCAATCTTGTGGGTTGAATCTGTGTACTTGTCGGTAGGAACCGAGTTCAGAATCATGTTGAAACCGCCCCAGGCCTCACCAGACTTGACGATCGACATCGCTGCGCTGGTCCAGCCGGCTGGCGTGGCAACAATCGCACCGGTAGCGCCGCCAAAGCCTTGACCTACGGCGGCGGCGCCAAGAGCGTCGCCAGTCTCGAAGGTTAGTTGAGTGCTGTTAGCTGCACGAGGCGCTGGTGCGCTCGCGGTGGTCTGGTAGTAGCTCAAGTTGTCGAACGTGTAAAGCTTCGAAACAGTTGCGCTTGTTGTTCCGCAACCCCAGTCAGCGTGAACGTTACCAGCGATGGCAAGGTCGCTGTCTGGCTGAAGCCAGAGCTTTGAATATGCTGTGCCAGTAACTGGACTAAATGTAAAGGTTAGGTTGCCGCTCGTGCCCGAAGCAACGGCATCAGCAGCGATTCCGTTTGTGTCGTTTGAGTCGGTCGCCCATGCGGTGTATTTCACTCCAGCGTCTACAGCTGATGCGTCAACGGTGACAGTTGTGTGTCCAGTTGAAATGACGCTTTGATCGGCTGCTAGCGAAGCAACCTGTACGCCAGCGTAGTTACAGCCACCCTGAGCTTTTTGAACTTTTAGAACTCCGCCGGTGACTTCGAAGTTGTGAGTCCAGACGCCGCTGCCGGCCCAGTCAACACCAGGCGCGTTGTTGCCGATGTCGCCGCCAACCCACGGTGCCCAGTCAACGGTAGAGCTACCTTTTAGGTAACCGTAGTCAGCAACTGAAGAACTGGTGTAGTCAACAGTAACCTGACCGTCAGCAGCTTGTGCCGCTGTAGTGCCTGCCATGAGGCCGGCCGCCGAAATTGCTAATGTGCTAATTCCAGCGATCACCTTGCGAGTGATTGGCTTTAGATGAATCATCATCTTCCCTTCAACAAATGGATGTTTGAAGGTGTTCAGGCAGGAACATGCGCAAAAGCCAGGTTCTTCAATGAACACCGCGGAGTGCGCACACACGTCCTTGATTTCAGAGTAATGTGAAACCGCTTTCGGGGAAAGCGGTTTCACCAAATATTTGCTTTGTTTATGAAATCGTTATTCAGCGATTTTTCGGGGTTGGAGGCAAATTATTCGGACACAATCCCGGTGTTAGTCTGAGCACATGAAACCGCCATCGATACACGCAAGAGCACTCATTACTTGGCTAGCGATTTTTCCGCTGGTATCCATCGGGTTTTATACCGTGATTCCGCTGATGGCGGGCGCGCATCCGTTGCTAAAAGTTTTCGTTCTAACCCTGCTGGTCGTGCCAGCGGCGGTCTATATAGTTGTGCCAAACCTGATGAAGGTTTATGCAAAGGTTGCAGCTCGCAAGTCTGCCGGCGCCTAAGACACATCGATTCAAAAAAAGAATGGACCCCGCCAAAAGGCGAGGTCCAAACTTTTTAATGGTTGGCGCTAAAGGTTAGTGACCTTCAGCTGCTGCGAACTCTTTGCTCTCTTCAGCTGACTTGATTCGTGCAACTGTGAAGATCAAAAGGCCGAAAGCACACTTGGCAAGAATGTCAGCGATGCTGTAGCCGATTTCGCGGGCAGCAACTGCGTCATAGCTTGGGTCGCCTGACGAGCCCATTGCCAAGATAAAGGTGATTGGGTAGACACCCCAGGTTGCGATTAGCAAAAGACGAGCGCCTGAAAGCAATTTGCGAACTGCCGGTGACTGGTCTTTGAGGCTCTTCGAGATCTCAACGAACAATACATACAAGATGTATAGGAATGGAATCGTTGAAAGCGCACCCCAAACACCGTTGTCTAGACCGCCGAGCTTCATGTCGCCTGGGTAACCCAATGCAATCATCAAAGCCGCGGCTGGAACCAAACGCATCAACAGTGAGCTGCGAACTGCGCGGGCCAAGCCCATAACAGCGACTAGCTCAACTAGAAGAAGTGGAACAGTTAGGAACCAGTCAACGTAACGGTATCCAACGTTGTAGTGCAAGATGGCTTGGTGAATGTCAAGAGTGCCTCCATATGCTTCTTTGAATGAGTCGAACATTCTGAAGTAGTGGTAGGCGGCGATAGATGTGACTGTTGCTGAAACCATTACTGCAAGGCGGTACTTTGGCAGAACTCGGTCGCGTGCAATCCAGAGAAAAATACTGGTGAATAGCATGCTTGCAATGCCGAGTGACAACATGTTGTAAACGGCTGAATAAGTTTGGTGCTGTGCTGCGTCCATTAGGTGGACCCTTTCAAACGAGGATCACCGTTGCGGCTTTGCAACGGCGGTGTTGCATTTTGAAGCGCAATGTAACTCTTTGAGGCTGGGCGGTGCACGTGAAACAACTTAAAAGTAGCTGAAGAAGGTCCAAAATCGTGCATATCGTTATTGTTTGTTATCAACTTGTTTCGACCGCGCAGTAGGCAAGTCTATGCAGGTTGTGATGGGGCAGGCTACCAATTGGCCTCATAGCTAAGTTCTTCGAAGCGGCATCGGTTATTCTTAGTTCGACTTCAAAGACTGGCATTCGTCACTAAAGCGAAACAAATGAGGCACCTTGGTTAATCCGATTCGAGACGTGTTCTCTTGGGTTGACGGCCCTTCTCAGCGACTTGCCCTGAAAAGCACTCGACTAGAGATGACCTACGCCGTCTTTGCCGACACTGTGAAGCGTGTCGCCGCAAAACTGCGACAAAGTGGCGTCAAGCCGGGCCAGGTAGTTGGTCTTCGTTTCGAGCCAGAGCTTCAAGCCGTTTTCATTGCTGCGGTGATGCACGAGGGTGCTGTCTCTTTTGCGGCCAAGCAGAACAACGTTCAGGCTTATCGTGATCAAATAGATCACGTTTTTACCGACAACCAACTTTTCGAAGCGGGCAACCCCAAACGAGAACTAGTGACACCCGATTGGCTGGCAAGCACCGCATCAATCAACGCCCAGATCGATCCAGTCGATTTTGCTTCTGACGACGCGCTTGCCCTGCTGGTTTTTTCAAGTGGAACTACGGGCACACCTAAAGGTGTGGCTTTCACGCTCGCCAATTTGCTCCAACGCATCGAATCAGCCCATTCAAACTGGATGCCCGATAAGCCGTTCCTCGCTGAATTGGGGCTTGATACTGTGTCGGGTATTCAGACCTATTTCTATAACCTGATTCATGGCGAGACGTACCTAATTTCAACAGGGGCAAAATCGACCCTTGAACTAATAAATTTGGTTGGCGTCAAATCAATCAAAACCTCGCCAGCCAAACTTTTAGATCTGGCGCGTGAAGCCATGCAGCAAAAATCAAAGTTTGAAAATTTAAAAGCAATTCAGGTGGCCGGTGGCTTAGTCAGCTCGCACTTAGGTGCTGAGGCGGCTAAGGCGTTCGACGCGACCATTACCTATCTATATGGTTCCACTGAGGTGGGCACTGTAACGCGCGGGCTTTTTGATACAGATGCTTTCAACATGGTCGGCACAATCTTGCCCGATGCACAAGTTGAAATCGTTGACGAAAATCGACAGCCTATGCCGGTGGGGCAAGCTGGTGCAATCAGAATCAAGACCCCGTATCAAGCGCGCAGCTATTGGCATAATGTCGAAAAATCAGCGACAGGGTTCGTCGACTCTTGGTTCTACCCCGGTGATACCGGACGAATCGATGGTGATCGGCAACTGCACGTTGACGGGCGCATTGATGAAATGTTGAACGTTGGCGGTGCAAAGCTGAACCCGGCTTGGGTTGATTCGATGTTAAGTGGTTATCGCGGGCTGAATGATGCCGCCGCATTCACTGCCAAAGACGCACTAACAGGTGAGCTAAAACTTGGTTTGGCAATCGTTACGAATGGCGATATCAACATCGAGATCTTCAAAAATAAGATTCGCGAGCTTCTCGGAGGTAGTGCGCCAGAGGTCATAATCAGGCTCGATGAGATTCCTAGAAACGAGTTGGGCAAGCCATTAAGGCTCGAATTGGCTAAACTTTATTTCGAATCATTTTTTTAAACGAAAAGAAGAGATATGAAACTCAATCTTAAAAAAGCGCTAGGAATCACAACCGGTCTCGCGACCGTTGCAGTGAACCTAATTGCGACTGCAACCGGTGCAAACGCAGCCACTGTGGCTGGCTGTGGCGATGCTCCGGCTGGGGGCACTCTTACAAACGAGGGCAGCTACTGTCAGCTCGTTTTTGACACCGCTGGTTCACACGAATGGACCCTGCCAGCCGGAATCACCGGTCTAACCGCACTTCTTGTTGGCGGCGGCGGTGGCTCTGGTCCTGGCTATGGCAGCTCTACTGGCGGCGGCTGGGGTTACGGCGGCAATGGCGGCGACGTAGTCTATAGCGATCTTTCAACTGAACCGGCCTCTACAGTTCTAACTGCAGTTGTTGGTGACGGAGGTGCGGCTGCTGCCGGCACCAGCACAGCTACTGCAGGCGGCTCAAGCTCGATCAGCTCAACCAGCGGTGCGCTTGCAACAGCTGTTGGCGGCATCGGCGACTCAGGCTATGGCGGTGCCTACACTGGCACCTATGCCGGATACTACGGCAACGGCGCAGGCGTGAATGGAACCTCCACTTCAGAGGCTGGCCTAAACCCAAAGAACGACGTTGCAGCACCATCGCTGTTCAGCGACCTCAACTATGAATACGGCCGCGGAGGCATCGTCTATCAAGACACCGCTGGTGCTCAGACCATTGGTCAAGGCGGCAGCGTTGTTGCGGTAGCAGACTTTTCAGAAATTCAAGGTGCAGGCACCGCGGGCACAGTGATTTATCGCTACACGCTTGCATCTGCAATTACTTTGACGGCCGACAAGTCTTCGATTTCGAATGGTGAGAGCGCTACTTTCACCACGAACGCTTCGGCAGACCAGCTGGCAGCTCTCTTTGTTGATGGCACTTATGCCGGCGATGGTCCTTACAGCACAGCACCGAACCCAATTGACTGGTCATTCTTTGGTGGTTGCGACACTCACGTTGTAACACTTCGTTTGTATGACGCTTTGACCGTAGACACTCCGCCAACACCGTCATACTCTGACCCGTACGCTGCAAGTGCCGAGGTTACCTTCGTAGCCGACCCAAGCGCTTGTGACCCTGCGATCACATTGACGGCTGACAAGACTTCAATCTCGAACGGTGAGGGCGTCAACTTTACAAGCAACGCTCCTGGGAGTCGTTTGAACGCTGTGTTCCTTGATGGTGTCTTCTATGGCGATGGTTCATACGAGACCACTCCGAACCCGTTTGACTGGTC